>JAIXSF010000282.1 GCA_027484835.1 Rhizobiaceae bacterium
CGCTTGCCTTCGCAGCCGCCGCCAAGGGTTACCGGCTGATCCTGACCATGCCTGAAACCATGTCGATCGAGCGCCGCAAGATGCTGGCGCTGCTCGGCGCGGAACTCGTGCTGACCGAAGCCGCGAAAGGCATGAAGGGGGCGATTGCCAAGGCGCAGGAACTCGCCGAGACCACCCCGGATTCGATCATCCCGCAGCAGTTCGAGAACCCGGCCAATCCGGAAATCCACCGCAAGACGACGGCAGAGGAAATCTGGAACGATACCGAGGGCACGATCGACTTCCTCGTCTCCGGCATCGGCACCGGCGGCACGATCACCGGCACGGGCCAGGTCCTGAAGAGCCGCAAGCCCGAAATCAAGATCATCGCGGTCGAGCCGGCCGACAGCCCCGTGCTTTCGGGTGGCAATCCCGGCCCGCACAAGATCCAGGGCATCGGCGCGGGCTTTGCCCCTGCGATCCTCGACACACATATCTATGACGAGGTCATCACGGTGACCAACGACGAAGCCTTCGAACATGCGCGGCTCGTGGCCCGTCTGGAAGGTGTGCCGGTCGGCATTTCCTCGGGTGCAGCCCTCACCGCGGCCATCAAGCTTGGCCAGCGTGAGGAAAATGCCGGCAAGACGATCGTCGTGATCATCCCTTCCTTCGCTGAACGTTATCTCTCGACCGCCCTCTTTGCCGGTCTGGGTGAATGATCGTGACTTGGAAGCGCCGGCATATGCCCGGCGCTTCCAACGTTGCGGAGTTGGATTTCTCCCGATAGATTGCCTCACTAAAATTTGATTGTCTTTTCAAGCTCTCTCCGGGGGTCCATGCGCGAACTTCTTCACCGCCTCCCAGCTTTCGCCTCGGTCAAAGAGCGACTGTCTGTCGGCGGCCTGGTCGCCACCTATGTGGCAAGCCTCATCGTCTTCGCGGTGGCGCTTGCGGTACGGGCGTGGTTCGATCCCGTCCTGCCGGCCGGTTTCCCCTTCCTTACCTTCTTCCCTGCGGTGATCATCTGCGGCTTCGTCTTCGGACTGCGCCAGGGCGTGCTCGTCGCAACCCTGTCCGGTCTGTCGGCCTGGTACTTCTTCATCAGCCCGGGGCGATTCGATTTCTCGATGGGCACCCTGCTTGCCATGGGTCTCTATCTTTTCGTCGTCACCACCGAACTGACGATGATCTATCTGGTGACCCGGGCCTACCGGCAGGAGATCACCACCCGCGAGGAGATCCAGCGGCTGGCAGAGCAGCAGGAGGTCATGGCGCAGGAACTCGACCATCGCCTCAAGAACATCTTTGCCACGATCAACGCGATCATCAGCCTCTCCCTCAAGAATGCTCCCAGTGCCGAAGAGCTTGCCGCCCGTCTGCGGGACCGTCTCGCCGCGCTCGGTCGCTCGAACCTCCTGCTTCGCGGCCTGCGCGACGGAGAGGATGCGTCACTGCAGAACGTCATTCTTCAGGCCCTCGAACCTTTTGCGATCGTCGGAACCGCCCGGTTCGACGCCACCGGTCCACGGGTTCCGATCGGCGGACAGACCGTGGTCGTCTTGAGCCTGATCCTTCACGAGCTCGGCACCAACGCAGCAAAATACGGCGCACTCAGCGTGACCGGGGGCCATGTCGACCTCGCCTGGATCATCGAAACGGATCCGGATGCCGAGGAGCAGCTGGTCATCACCTGGCGCGAGACCGGCGGCCCTCGACCTACGCCGCCGGCCGCCGGTTCAGGCGGCTTTGGCTCCACGCTGATGAAGCGCGTGATCGCCGGTGTGCGTGGGCAGACCGAGATCAGTTACCCGGAAACGGGCGCTGTGATCCGCCTGACGCTGCCGGTCGACATGTTGCGCCCGACAGCCGAGCCCCCGCAAGAGCACTGAACGCGGCTCCCGACCCTGTCCGCCTCCCTCTGGTCAGGCTGCCGTCGCAAGCCGTTCGGACGCGATGCGGTAGGAAATCGCTTCGGCCAGATGAATCCGCCCCAGTGTTTCCACTCCATCGAGATCAGCGAGGGTGCGGGCGACCTTCAGCACCCGATGATAGCCGCGTGCCGAAAACCGGAATTTCTCTGCAGCGTCACGCAGCAATTGCAGGCCCGAGGCATCGGGCTCGGCCAGGGTCTCGATCAAAGCGGTCGAGCAGCGGGCATTCGTACTGAACGGCAGACCAAGCCGCTCGAAGCGGTCACGCTGACGCGCCCGGGCGGCGGCCACGCGTCTGGCCACCTCCGCACTGCTTTCGGCCGCCCGGGGCCGGATAAGATCGGTGGCGGATACGGCAGGCACGTCGATGCGAATATCGATGCGGTCCATCAGCGGCCCCGAGATACGGCCCTGGTATTCGCTCTGGCAGCGTGGGCCGCGAGCACAGACATGGCCGGGTTCACCCGCCATGCCGCAGCGGCAGGGGTTCATGGCGGCCACCAGTTGGAAGTCGGAGGGATAACTCACCCGGTGGTTGGCGCGGGCAATGATGCATTCGCCGGTTTCGAGCGGCTGGCGCAGCGCATCGAGCACCGGCGGAGCAAACTCGGGCAACTCATCGAGAAACAGAATGCCGTGATGGGCAAGTGAGGCTTCCCCCGGCCGCGCCCGGAGACCGCCACCGACCAGGGCTGCCATGGTTGCGGAATGATGCGGCGTGCGGAAGGGCCTCCGGTCGGAGAGCTTGCCGCCCGAAAGTTGCCCGGCGATCGAATGGATCATCGAGACTTCGAGGAGTTCAGGGGCCGAGAGCGGCGGCAGTATCGAGGGCAAACGCGCCGCCAGCATCGACTTGCCGGATCCGGGAGGGCCGACGAAAAGCAGATTGTGGCCGCCCGCTGCCGCGACTTCGAGCGCGCGCTTGGCGCTCTCCTGTCCCTTGATGTCGGCGAGATCAGGCAGGTTGGCGGCAGAGGCCCTGACAGAGGGCTCCGGTCGAGTGAGGACCTGGGTGCCGCGAAAATGATTGGCGAGCGCAATCAGGCTGCGGGGCGCGAGAATGTCGATCTCACTGCCCGCCCAGGCAGCTTCGGCGCCGCTTTCCGCCGGGCAGATCAGCCCCTTGTCCATCGCATTCGCGCTGATCGCTGCGGGAAGCGCCCCGGCAATCGATGCGATCGTTCCGTCGAGGTTGAGTTCGCCGATCACAAGGTACCCCGCAAGCGCATCGCCGGGGATGGCGCCGAGTGCGGCCATCAGACCAAGGGCAATGGGGAGATCGAAGTGTGAGCCTTCCTTGGGAAGATCGGCGGGCGCGAGGTTCACGGTGACGCGCTTGGCCGGCAGAGCCAGTCCGGAGGCGTGCAAAGCCGCCTGAACCCGTTCACGGCTTTCGGCGACCGCCTTGTCAGGCAGACCGACGATCTGCATGCCGGTCTTGCCGGGCGCCACCATGACCTGAACTTCGACGGGCAAGCCTTCTATGCCCTGGAATGCAACCGTACTGACACGCGCTACCATTGCCCGCCCTCGCCGATCGACCGATGGTCACCTTTGCAACTTCATATTGCGTGTGATGACGGGAACAATCTCGCATAGGAGGCAGAAAAGCGCAAGAACATTTACGGAACATCCGCATCTGCAGATAGGCATAGAGTTGTAGCCGGTTGTATGACCGGAACAGGAGGGGAACTGGTCCCGGCCTTATAGCCGCTCAGCCACGTTTGCGCTCGATTGCATCCCACAGAAGAGCGGCGATATCGGCACCGCCGAATTTCTTCACCTCGCGCAGGCCGGTGGGCGATGTCACGTTGATTTCGGTCATGTAGTCGCCGATCACGTCAATACCGACTAGGAGGAAACCACGCTCGCGCAGGGCGGGGCCGATGCGGGCACAGATCTCGCGCTCGCGTGCGGTGAGTTCGGTGGGCTCGGGCTTGCCACCCGCATGCATGTTGGAGCGGGCGTCGTGCTCCGCCGGCACGCGGTTGATCGCGCCGACCGGCTCGCCATCGACGAGAATGATGCGCTTGTCGCCCTTGCGGACGGCCGGCAGATAACCTTGAGCGATGAAGGGCTCGCGGAACATCTGGCCGAACATCTCCATCAGCGAGGAGAAGTTGCGGTCATCCCGCGTCGAATGGAAGACGCCTGCACCGCCATTGCCGTAAAGCGGCTTGAGGATGATGTCACCCTGTTCGGCCCGGAAGCGGGCGATCTCGGCCGGGTCCTTCGTGATCAAGGTCGGCGGCATGAGGTCGGCGTATTCGGTGACGAAGATCTTTTCCGGCGAATTGCGTACCCAGGCCGGGTCATTGACGACGAGTGTCTTCGGGTGAATGCGCTCGAGAAGATGCGTCGAGGTGATGTAGGCCATGTCGAAGGGCGGGTCCTGGCGGAGCAGGATGACATCCATCGTCGAGAGATCGATGCGCTCGGGCGTGCCCAGGGTAAAGTGGTCGCCCTTGACGTCGCGCAGCTCCATCGGCTCGACCGTCGCATAGATCTTGCCGTCGCGCATGGACAGCCGATCCGGCGTGTAGTGGAAGAGCTTGTAGCCGCGTGCCTGGGCCTCCAGGCTCATGGCGAAGGTGCTATCGCCCGCGATGTTGATCGTGGACACGTGGTCCATCTGGACCGCGACATTGATGATCTTCGCCATGTGGTTCATCCCCGTTCGAAAAGCTTCGGAGATTTAGGCCGTGCGGCGGGGGATGGCAACGCCGCGCGGCCTCAATTTTGCTGAAGGAGGCTTCAGATCAGAGCGCCGAGTATTTGCCGCGGCGCAGCGCGTTGCGAATGCGGTAGAGGATCGCCAGCGGCTCCGGAAACGGCTTGCGCAGGAAGGCGACCTTCCGGACATAGTTGTCCACGCGCCAGGTCGACCAGGTGCCCTGACGGAAATAGGCGATGTCGCCGGCCTTCAGAAGGCGCTGGGAGCCGTCTTCCGCCGTCACATGCACTTCACCCTCCTGGATGACCACCGTCTCGTCCCAGCCGAAGAACCAGCGGAACTCGCCGGCCGTGCAATCCCACACCGCCGTCAGGCCAGCCTCGTCCGTGCTTTGCGAGTGCTCGCCGATGCGCGCAAGCGGGGTGCCCCTGATGATCCATTCCGGATTGATTGGGGCTGCCTTCAGCGCCAGATGATCACCATTTGCGGCGATGACTGGCGGGTGCGCTTCGATCCGGCGGTTCGGGGCCACCAGTGCCACACTCGCCATTCCCGCCAGAAGCAGTTTCAAAGCCATGTCTCATCCCCCACTTTCGATCCGGGGGACAATAATCACGATCCGCTAAATTCACGTGTGCCGGAACGTTAAAATGCCGCAGATTGCTCAGGCATAGGCCGGTGTCTGGTCAGATGCACTCGCCTCGACCACCCCCTGAGACCCGACCGGCTCGATGCGGCGGCCGTGGGGGATCGAGAAGAAGTGCAACCTCGCGGTATCGATGCGCAGCGGGATGCGATCGGAGAGGGCAACCTGCGCGCCGATCACGGCGGTAAGCAGCTGGGTGCCGATGAACCCATGCACCAGCCGCTGCGCGCCAAGCTCCTCGACATAATCGATGCGGAGATCGAACATGGTGTCGCCTTCGCCGGCAAGGACGAGATCTTCTGCCCGCAACCCGACGCGAACATCACCTTGCGGCCATTCACCCTGCAACGAAATATGCGTGTCGCCGATCGTGAGACCGGAGCCCTCGATCCTGCCGTCCACCAGGTTCATTGCGGGCGAACCGATGAAGCTTGCGACAAAGGTCGAGGCCGGGCGATTGTAGACTTCAAGCGGCGTACCGATCTGCTCGATCCGGCCACCGTTCAGCACCACAAGACGGTCGGCCAGCGTCATGGCTTCCAGCTGGTCGTGGGTGACGTAGATTGCGGTCGTCCCCAGCCGCTTCTGCAGCTTGCGGATTTCGCCGCGCATGGTCACACGCAGCTTGGCATCGAGGTTGGAGAGCGGCTCGTCGAAGAGGAAGACGGCCGGTTTGCGGACGATGGCGCGGCCCATGGCGACACGCTGGCGCTGACCGCCCGAAAGCGCGCGCGGCTTGCGGTCGAGATATTTCTCGATCTCCAGCATCTTGGCAGCTTCCGCCACGCGGGCGGCGATTTCCGTCTTCGGCGTGCCACGGTTCTTCAAGCCATAGGCGAGATTATCGTAGACCGTCATGTGCGGATAGAGTGCGTAGTTCTGGAAGACCATGGCGATGTCACGATCGGCAGGCTCGACCTCATTGACCACGCGGTCGCC
>JAIXSF010000359.1 GCA_027484835.1 Rhizobiaceae bacterium
CCTGGGCCGGATTGAGGCGGTGGTAGTAGGTCTCCTCGAGATAGGTCATCTCGGGGAAATTGTCCTCGTCATGCCGATGCGGCGGATAGGACGACCAGTTGCCCGAGGGCGTGAAGACTTCCGTCACCAGCAGGCTGTCGGCGACATCGCGGTCTTCCATGGCAATCGGATAGATATGCCGGGTATTGGCGCCTTTGCCGCGCTCGACAAGCGAAATGCCCTCCGGCCCGATCTGCTGGGCTTCGCGGCCCGGCATCGCTGGCGCCGTGCAGATGGCGAGCACGCAATCGGTCGTAGCCTTTGCCGACCAGTCGCTGCCGGCCGGGACATAGACGCAATGCGGCGGCGTCTTTTCGAACACCGACATGCGCTGGCCGAGTTCGCCAAAGTCCTTGCCGCCACCGGAGACCGTGGCCTTGCCCTCGACGAGAACGAGAATGACCTCCGTCTCACCCGTGGGCTCCGCAGCGCTTTCGCCCGCCTTCAGGCGATAGAGCCCGAAGCCGACATAACCCCAGCCAGCGCTGGCAGGTGTAATGTCATGCACTTTGCCGGATGTGCCAGAGGCCTTGCGCAACAGATCGGCCATTCCTCGTCTCCCGTGTTTTTATGCTCAGTCGGCGTCCGCCCGTTCGGCTTCGGCGGCGATCCGCGCCCGCTCGGCCTCCGCCTTGGCTTCGGCCTTTTTCATCGTGTGGTCGTACATGAAGAGCAGCTCATAGGCTGCGTAAAGGCCGGCCACGACGAAGACCATCGCCCAGCCGGTCGCACCATTCGAATACTCCACCCCGGACCAGGCCAGCGGCAGCACGACGCAGAGAATGCGGCGCCACAGCGGCTTGAAAAAGGGATGGGTCGGATCAAGGATCTGAAACTTCAAGGCTTTGCTCCCGGCAGTCTTGTGAATGGGTCGCCTGCAATAGAGCCCAAATCCGTGTACTGTCAAAACACGGGGCGGAGATCAGTTCCCGCCCCGGCTTGCATATCAGATCAGACCGGCTTCCTTGGCAAAGCCCTTGAGCGACTTCAGGCCGAGGCTCTGATACTCGAAGGGATTGCGCACATCCGGGTCCTGCTCGGCCTCGATGACGATCCAGCCTTCATAACCATGCTCGGCCGCGATCTTCAGCACCGGCGGGAAGTTCACGCCGCCTTCGCTATCGCCAGGAACGGTGAACACGCCGCGACGAACGCCTTCGAGGAAGGAGAGCTTTTCGCTCCGCACCTGATCGGCGATCACGGGACGAACATTCTTCGCGTGGATATGGCCGACGCGGTGCATGTATTTGCTTGCGACTGCTTCCGGATTGCCGCCACCGAAGAAGCAATGGCCGGTGTCGAGCAGCAGCTTGGCATGCGGGCCGGTGTGTTCCATCAGCTTGTCGATCTCGGCCTCGCTCTCGACGACCGTTCCCATGTGGTGGTGATAGACCAGCGAGATGCCCTGGCTTGCCGAGAATTCGGCCAGCGCCTCGACGCCCGCACCGAACTTTGCCCAATCGGCATCGGACAGAACCGGGCGGTCGGCGAGCGCCGTGTCATCAGCGCCGTGAATGGCGTTCGAGGTTTCGCAGACGATGATAACCTTGCAGCCCATGGCCTTGAGCACATCAAGGAAGGGCTGCATGGCGGCCTTTTCTTCCTCGATAGAGTTGGTGAGCAGGTTCAGCGAATGCCAGCCGGAGACAAATTTCAAGCCGCGCGGCTCGAGCACCGACTTCAATCCGGCTGGATCGGTCGGCAGCTTGTGGCCCTTTTCGATGCCGTCGAAACCGATCTTGGCGGTTTCGTCCAGGCACTGTTCAAGGCTGATATGGGCGCCGAGACGGCGGTCGTCGTCGTTCGACCAGGCGATCGGGTTGGTTCCGAAAAGGATCATGATCAGGTTCTTTCCTTCAGAGCCGCTTCATAGGCTGCGCGTGCTTGATTGACTTCGGCGCGGGCGGAAACTTCCGGCACCGCGACATCCCACCAGTAGCCGCCGGCTCCGGTGGTCGGATAAGGATCGGTATCGATGACGATAACAGTCGTCTCGGTCGCCGCGCGGGCGGCGTCGAGGGCCGTTTCCAGCTCTGCAATCGACGACACTTTGTGGGACCGCGCCCCCATCGACGCCGCATGAGCGGCAAAATCGATGGCGATGGGGCTGACATTCGAATGGGCATAGAGGTTGTTGAACTGCGCACCGCCGGTGCCCATCTGCAGCCGGTTGATGCAGCCGTAACCCCTGTTGTCGGTGATCACGAGCGTGATCTTCACGCCCATGCCGACAGCCGTTGCCAGTTCCGAATTCATCATCATGTAGGAGCCGTCGCCGACCATGACGATGACGTCACGATCCGGTTCCGCCATCTTGATGCCGAGACCACCGGCGATCTCGTAGCCCATGCAGGAGAAGCCGTATTCCATGTGGTAGGACAGCGGCAGCTTCGACTTCCACAGCTGATGCAATTCCCCCGGCATGGTGCCGGCGGCGCACATGACCACCGTGTTGTCGCGCGAGGCGCGCTGCACGGCACCGATCACCTGCATGTCGGTCGGCAACGCATTGCTGTCGGTGGGCGCAGCCGTCACGGCATCCGCCTTGGCGAACCAGGAGGCCTTGAGACCGGCATCGGGTGCGGCAAACTTATGGTCGCCGAGCGCGGCCGAAAGCTTTTCGAGGCCGATCTTGGCATCCGCCACGAGCGGGATCGCATCATGCTTGGCGCTGTCGTAAGCCTGCACGTTCAGCGCCAGGATCTTCCGGTTGGGGTTCTTGAACAGCGCCCAGGAGCCAGTCGTGAAATCCTGAAAACGCGTGCCGACGCCGATGACGAGGTCGGCTTTTTCGGAGACGACATTGGCGCTTTCCGCACCGGTCACACCGACAGGGCCGAAGTTCAGACCATGGTCCCAGGCCAGTGCCGACTTGCCGGCCTGCGTCTCGACGACGGGGATCTGGTGCTTCTCGACAAAGGCCTTCAGCGTGTCTGTCGCGCCCGAAAAATGCACGCCGCCACCGGCGACGATGACAGGGTTCTTCGCCGCCTTGAGTGCTGCAACCGCTGCTTCGAATTCCACCACATCGGGTTCCGGACGACGGAAGCGCCACGTCTTTTTGGCAAAGAAGCTCTCCGGATAGTCATAAGCCTCGGCCTGGACGTCCTGGCAGAAGGCAAGCGTGACCGGGCCGCAGTCGGCAGGATCGGTCAACGTGCGCATGGCGCGCGGCAAGGCGGTCAGAAGCTGCTCCGGCCGCATGATGCGGTCAAAATAGCGGGAGACGGGGCGGAAGCAGTCATTCGCCGACATCGTTCCGTCGCCGAAATCCTCGATCTGCTGCAGAACCGGATCGGGGCCGCGATTGGCAAAGACATCGCCGGGCACGAAGAGCACCGGAAGGCGGTTGACATGGGCAAGTGCAGCAGCCGTCACCATGTTGAGCGCGCCGGGGCCGATGGACGACGTCACCGCCATCGCGCGGCGACGGCCGAGCTGCTTGGCATAGGCGATTGCCGCATGCGCCATCGATTGCTCGTTCTGGCCGCGATAGGTCGGCAGTTCCTCGCGGATGCCGTAAAGCGCTTCGCCGAGACCGGCGACATTGCCGTGACCGAAGATCGCCCACATGCCGGCGATATAGGGAACGCCGTCTTCGTTCAGCTGGTTGGCGAGGTAGCGCACCATCGCCTGGGCGGCGGTCAGCCGGATCGTCTTCATGCTTTTCCTCCCTTGGCGGAAACCGCCTTTTGGCGCGCCGCATCCCAGATCGCGCAAAGGCTCTGGTAACGGGCCGCCATGTCCTCCACGGCCTGGGCGTCATTGATGCTGCCGGCGAGCCACTTGCGCGCGGCATCACCGAAGATCGTGCGACCGACCGCGAAACCCTTCACCAGATCGAAGCCGGCGGCAAGCTGGAAGCTCTCCTCAAGCTCCGCCTGCGGCGCATCGAGACCCAGCACCACGATGCCGCGTGTGTTCGGGTCGTTGCGTTCGATGGCGTTGCAGGCATTCGCCCAGGACGCCGTGGTCTTCATCGGCTCCAGCTTCCACCAGTCGGGATAGACTCCGATTTCATAGAAACGCTCGATGATCTTGGCCACCGTCTCGTCATCGCAGGCGCCGACCTTGGAGGGGATGACCTCCAGCAGGAATTCGAGCCGATTGCGGCGCGCCGCATGGAAGAGCCGCTGCACGGTCTTTTCCTGCTCGGCCTTCATCTCCGCGCTATCGTCAGGGTGATAGAAGCAGAGCACCTTGACCACGTGCTCGAGCGGCCATTCGACAAGGCCGCCGAAATCAGGACCGATCTCCGGCTCCAGCGTCAGCGGACGCGAGCCGGGCCATTCGACCGGACGACCGATCCACAGACCCGTGCCAGCCGCGCGATAGAGCGCCTCGCGGCCGAGACGGCTGTCACAGAGCAGGCCATAACCGGAATTGCCACCGGAGACCTTCAGCGCCGCATCGAGGCAGAGGTTCTTGAACGCACCGATCTTTTCGTCGGCAACGCCGGCATCCTTGGCCATGGCTTCGAGCTGCATGCGATGATCGAAGGCAAAGACCCGCATCGTCGACCAGTCATTCTTGCGGTTGGTTGACCAGTGCACCTGCTCCAGGGCCTCGTCCTTGCGCAGCGCCTTATTCCGGATGCCGGTCCTGAAGAAATATTGCAGCTCGTCCCAGCTTGGATAGGCCGGCGTGCAGCCATGGCGGGAGACGGCAAAGGCGCCGCAGGCATTGGCGAACTTCAGGCTGGTCGGCCAGTCCTGGCCGGTGAGCCACCCCTTGAGCAGCCCCGACATGAATCCATCGCCGGCGCCCAGCACATTGAACACCTCGATCGGGAAACCCTGGCCAGTCTGGCCGGCGTCGAGACTGTCGGGGATCGCACCGTCGAAGACCACGGCACCCATCGGGCCACGCTTGCACACCAGCGTTGCCGAGGAGACCTTGCGAACCGCCTTCAACGCCTCGATCGTATCGGTCGACCCACCGGCGATGTGGAATTCCTCTTCCGTGCCGACAATCAGGTTGAAGAGATGCAGCGTCGACTGCAGCTTCGCCGTCACCTGAGCGGATTCAATGAAGCGGCTTTCGCCGTCGCCATGCCCGGCGAGACCCCAGAGGTTCGGGCGGTAGTCGATATCGAGCGCCGTCAGGCCGCCCTTTTCGCGAGCAATCTTCAGCGCTTTGAGAACCGCAGCCTCCGTGCGCGGATGCGACAGATGCGTGCCGGTCGCGCAGACACATCGCGCCTCGGCAACGAAGTCCGGATCGATATCCTCTTCCGACAGCGCCATGTCGGCACAGTTTTCGCGGTAGAAGATCAGCGGAAACTGATGCTGGTCCCGGATGCCGAGCAGCACGAGTGCGGTCAGCCGCTCCTTGTCGGTCTTGACGCCGCGCACATCCACGCCCTCGCGCACCAGCTGCTCGCGGATGAAGCGACCCATATGCTCATCGCCGACGCGGGTAATCAGCGCCGACTTCAAGCCGAGCCGCGCAGTGCCGGCCGCGATATTGGTCGGTGATCCCCCGATATATTTGTTGAAGGAGGCCATGTCCTCCAGCCGACCGCCGACCTGGGCCCCGTAAAGGTCCACGGACGAGCGACCGATCGTGATCAGATCGAGCGAAGCCAAGCGAAGTCCTCCCTGTGACGCGGGATCTTTCGCCCCGCCTCGCGACCGCTCCCGTTTTGGAACAGCCATTCATAAAATGGACTATAAATTCTATTTTTCAGAATTTCAATATGGACGTTCAGCCATCCTGACGCGCCGTACCGACGGCCACCGAAAGCGTGATCGCCAGACAGAGCGTGGCCGACAGCGAACGGAACGCGCCGAAATCGACCTCGGAGACCGACAGCATCGTCGCGCCCATGCGCCGCAGCGGGCTGACGACAGTGTCCGTCACCGCAACCACCGGAACGCCGCGTGCCCGGACCTGCTCGACAAGCTCCAGCGTTTCGGCGGAATAGGGCGAGAAGGTCACGGCCAGCAGCGCGTCACCGGTCTGGATCGCGTGGTGATTGTCGAGCCGACCGACGACGCTGTGCAGCATGGCAGGAACGCCCATCTTCTCGAAGGCATAGGCCATGTAGCTCGCGACCGGGAAGGATCTGCGAAGGCCAATGATATGGATCATCCGCGCGTCGGACAGTTGTTTGACCGCCACTTCCATGGCTTGGGGATCAACGGTTTTCACCAGATTTTCGAGCGAAAGCCGTCCAGCCTCGACGAATTCGGCAAGAAGGGCCAACGGCGAACCCTCGGCCTTCTCGCGCAGATGCTGCAGGCGCGTGGTGTAGTCCGGCCAGCCGCCGACGAAGCTTTCCCGAAACAGCTTCTGCATCTCGGAAAACCCCGAGAACCCCATGATCTGGCAGAAGCGCATGAAGGCAGAGGGTTGCACGCCCGCACCATCCGCCATCTCGGCAACGGTCGACACCGCAATTCGGTCCTTGTTGGCCGCGACGTAGTCGGCGCATTGCTTCAGCCGCTTCGGCAGGCTGCCGGAAACTTCCAGCAGTCGATCCTCGAAGGCCTTGACCGTCTGCGGCCCACCGCTCTCGTTCATACAGTCCCCCTACCCCACCGATGCACATCGTCACGCTTGACAGAAACCGTGTCACAATCTAGCAAAATAGAACATATATTCCAAAACGTGGCATTTGCCAGCGACAAATGGAACCTCGGTCAGGTTGGCTCCCCCTCGGAGCACCCAAGCACATCACAATCGCCGCCCTTTGACGAGGGAACAAGGCGCACAGGGAGGAAATGAACATGGTCACGAGACTGGCACTTCTGGGCGCCGGCCGCATCGGCAAGGTCCACGCAAAAGCCATTGCCGAAGACAAGCGCGCGAAACTCGTCGCGGTTGCCGACGCTTTTGCAGACGCCGCAAACGCCATTGCAGCCCAGACCGGCTGCGCGGTGAAGACGATCGAGGAGATCGAGGCCGACAAGGACATCGACGCCGTCATCATCTGCACGCCGACCAACACCCACGCCGATCTGATCGAGCGTTTCGCCAAGGCTGGCAAGGCGATCTTCTGCGAAAAGCCGATCGATCTGGATGTCGCACGCGCCAAGGCATGCCTCGAGACCGTGCGCGCCGTCGGCGGCAAGGTCATGCTCGGCTTCAACCGCCGCTTCGACCCGCATTTCCAGGCCGTCCGCAAGGAAATCGACAAGGGCTCGATCGGCAAGGTCGAGATGGTGACGATCACCAGCCGCGATCCGGGCGCACCGCCGGCCGAATACATCAAGGTCTCCGGCGGCATCTTCCGCGACATGACAATCCATGACTTCGACATGGCCCGCTTCCTGCTCGGCGAAGAGATCGAAACGGTCCAGGCCTCGGCATCCGTTCTCGTCGACCCCAAGATCGGCGAACTCGGCGACTACGACAGCGCGTCCTTGATCCTGACGACGAAGAGCGGCCGCCAGGCAATCATTTCCAACTCGCGCCGCGCGTCTTACGGCTACGACCAGCGCATCGAGGTGCATGGCTCGCTCGGTTCGGTTTCGGCTGAGAACCAGCGCCCGGTCTCGATCGAAGTCGCCAACAAGGACGGCTATACCCGTCCGCCGCTGCACGACTTCTTCATGACCCGCTACACGGCTGCCTATGCGGCTGAAATCTCGGCTTTCATCGACGCGCTCGACAACGGCACGCCGATGGCACCCTCGGCAGAAGACGGCCTGATTGCGCTCGCGCTGGCTGATGCCGCCGTCAAGTCGGCCAAGGACAAGTCGGCCGTTACCGTCACCTACTGCCGACCAACAGCTCCCGCGTGGCCGCAAGGTCACGCAGAATGGAAGCGCCG
>JAIXSF010000178.1 GCA_027484835.1 Rhizobiaceae bacterium
GCCGATTACGCCGCCGAAGGTCTCGTGCGCGAGATCAACGTCGCGAGCGGCAAGCTCGCCCGCGCGCTGGCTGAGGAATTCGAGGCCAGGGATGGCCGCCCCCGTTTCGTCGCAGGTGCCATCGGGCCGACCAACCGGACCGCCTCGATCTCGCCCGACGTCAACAATCCCGGCTACCGCGCCGTTTCCTTTGATGACCTGCGCGCCGCTTATGGCGAGCAGATCGACGGCTTGATCGATGGCGGTGCCGACATCATTCTGATCGAGACGATCTTCGATACGCTGAATGCCAAAGCGGCGATCTTTGCCTGCGAGGAGCGTTTTCTCGCCAAGGGCATCCGCCTGCCGGTGATGATCTCGGGCACGATCACCGATCTCTCCGGCCGCACGCTGTCGGGCCAGACGCCGACAGCCTTCTGGAACTCGGTGCGCCATGCCAAGCCCTTTGCGGTGGGCCTCAACTGCGCGCTCGGGGCAGATGCCATGCGCCCCCATCTGCAGGAATTGTCCGGCGTCGCCGATACCTTCATCTCGGCCTACCCGAATGCCGGCTTGCCGAACGAATTCGGCCAGTATGACCAGAGCCCGGAGGAGATGGCGGATCTCGTGGCTGGCTTTGCCGAAGAGGGGATCGTCAATGTCGTCGGCGGCTGCTGCGGCTCGACGCCCGCCCATATCGCGGCCATTGCCGAGGCCGTGAAGGGCAGGGCGCCGCGCGCGCCTGTCGAGCATCGGCCCTTCATGTCTCTGTCGGGGCTTGAGCCCTTCGAGCTCACCAAGGATATTCCCTTCGTCAATGTGGGCGAACGCACCAATGTCACGGGCTCGGCCAAGTTCCGCAAGCTGATCACGGCGGGCGACTATACGGCAGCGCTCGCCGTTGCCCGCGACCAGGTGGAGAACGGCGCGCAGATCATCGACATCAACATGGACGAGGGCCTGATCGATTCCGAAAAGGCCATGGTCGAGTTCCTGAACCTGATTGCCGCCGAGCCTGATATCGCCCGCGTGCCTGTGATGATCGATTCGTCGAAGTTCCCGATCATCGAAGCTGGCCTCAAATGCGTGCAGGGCAAAGCCGTGGTGAACTCGATCTCGCTCAAGGAGGGCGAGGAGAATTTTGTCGCGCAGGGCAAGCTCATCCGCAATTATGGTGCTGCCGTCGTCGTCATGGCCTTTGACGAGAAGGGCCAAGCCGACACCTATGAGCGCAAGGTGGAGATCTGCCGCCGCGCCTACAAAATCCTGACGGAAGAGGCGGGTTTTGCGCCCGAGGACATCATCTTCGATCCGAATGTCTTTGCGGTCGCGACCGGGATCGAGGAGCACGACAACTACGGCGTCGACTTCATCGAGGCGACACGGACGATCCGGCAGGAAATGCCGCTGGTGCATATCTCCGGCGGTGTCTCGAACCTCTCCTTCTCCTTCCGCGGCAACGAGCCGGTGCGGGAAGCCATGCACGCGGTTTTCCTCTACCACGCCATCCAAGCGGGCATGGACATGGGCATCGTCAATGCGGGGCAGTTGGCGGTTTATGAGAGCATCGATCCGGATCTTCGCGAGGCCTGCGAAGATGTGGTGCTGAACCGCCGCAAGGACGGCACCGAGCGGCTGCTGGAGATCGCCGAGCGTTATCGCGGCACCGGCGAGGCCAAGACCCGGACGCAGGACATGAGCTGGCGCGAATGGCCGGTCGAAAAGCGGCTGGAGCATGCGCTGGTCAACGGCATTACCGAATTCATCGAGATTGACACGGAAGAGGCGCGTCAAAAGGCCGAGCGCCCGCTGCATGTCATCGAGGGACCGCTGATGGCGGGCATGAATGTCGTCGGCGACCTCTTCGGCGCCGGCAAGATGTTCCTGCCGCAGGTGGTGAAGTCGGCGCGTGTGATGAAGCAGGCGGTGGCCGTGCTGCTTCCCTACATGGAAGAGGAAAAGCGCCTCAATGGCGGCACAGGCGAGCGCCAGGCGGCGGGCAAGGTGCTGATGGCGACGGTGAAGGGCGACGTACACGACATCGGCAAGAACATCGTCGGCGTCGTGCTGGCCTGCAACAATTACGAGATCATCGATCTCGGCGTCATGGTGCCGGCCACCAAGATCCTCGAAGTGGCGAAAGCCGAGAATGTCGATGTCATCGGCCTATCCGGGCTGATCACGCCGTCGCTTGACGAGATGGTGCATGTGGCCTTCGAAATGCAGCGGCAGGGGTTCAACATTCCGCTTTTGATCGGTGGCGCGACCACGAGCCGGGTGCACACAGCGGTGAAGATCCATCCGCAATACAAGGCGGGGCAGGCAATCTATGTCACCGATGCCAGCCGCGCCGTGGGCGTCGTCTCGGCGCTACTCGCAGAGGACGGCAACGAGACCTATGTCGACGGCATCCGCGCCGAATACGCCAAGGTCGCCGAGGCCCATGCGCGGGCGGAAGCCGAAAAGCAGCGGCAGCCGCTGGCGTCGGCCCGGGAGAATGCCGTCAAAGTCGACTGGAGCACCTACAAGCCGACGAAGCCGAGCTTTACCGGCACCAAGGTGTTCGAGACCTATGACCTTGCCGAGCTCGCCCGCTATATCGACTGGACACCCTTCTTCCAGACCTGGGAGCTGAAGGGGCGTTATCCGGCGATCCTGGAAGACGAGAAGCAGGGCGAGGCGGCCCGGCAGCTGTTTGCCGATGCGCAGGCCATGCTCAAGAAGATCATCGCGGAAAACTGGTTCCGGCCGCGTGCGGTTATCGGCTTCTGGCCGGCCAATGCTGTCGGCGACGATATCCGGCTGTTCAAGGACGATAGCCGCAGAGAAGAGCTCGCGACCTTTTTCACGCTGCGCCAGCAGATTGCCAAGCGCGAGGGTCGGGCGAATGTCGCCTTGTCGGACTTCGTGGCGCCGGTCGAGACGGGTCTGCAGGATTACGTCGGCGGGTTCGTTGTGACGGCCGGCATCGAAGAGGTGGCGATTGCCGAGCGCTTCGAGCGGGCGAATGACGACTACTCCTCGA
>JAIXSF010000245.1 GCA_027484835.1 Rhizobiaceae bacterium
CGGGTCACAAGTGTAGTTGCAAACGACAACAACGCTAAGGGTTACGCTCTCGCTGCCTAATGGCGGTGCGGGAAACCCGCTCTAAGTCCTTAGGGTTAGCCCCTTAAGGCGGGGTCCGAAGGCACCTGGCAACAGAAGCCTTCACCTAACTCCCCCTCGATTTGTTCTCCTTCGACTTTCCCGCTGACTTTGCTTCGGATTTCGCTGCTACCCGCGGGCTGAGATTTGATGTACATTCGGCGAACCAGTTTCACGCGCCGGGGCTTTTCCGCATCGTCGCGCCATGGCATAAGCCGCTGAAAATCGGCATGATTAGGAAAGCAGGGATCTGATGGGGCACGACCACATTCGCTACGACATTCTGGCCCAGGACGCGCTGCGGAGTGTCATCCGCAAGGTTTTGACCGAGGTTGCCGCGACCGGCAGGCTGCCGGGTGATCATCACTTCTTCATCACCTTTCTGACCGGCGCACCGGGTGTGCGCATTTCCCAGCATCTGAAGGCGAAGTATGCCGAACAGATGACGATCGTCATTCAGCATCAGTTCTGGGATCTGAAGGTCACCGACAGCCTGTTCGAGATTGGTCTGTCCTTCTCCGACACCCCGGAAAAGCTGGTCATCCCCTTCAACGCGATCCGTGGTTTCTACGATCCCTCGGTCAACTTCGAACTCGAATTCGACGTTCCGCTGGCCGAAGAAGATGAAAACGAGGCCGAAATCACGGCCTACCCGATCGATGCAGCCGCCAAGCCCGAGGAAGCCGAAGCACCGAAATCGGACGAGAAGAAGGAAGGCTCCGTGGTTTCCCTCGACGCCTTCCGCAAGAAGCAGTAAGCGCATGACAAACGGCCGGGCTCTCAAGCCCGGCTTTTTTCATCGAGGACAGGCATGGCCGCAGACGTCGTCAATCTCCGTCAGTTCCGCAAGACAAAGGCGCGCACCGAGCGTGAAGCCGCCGCCGAACAGAACCGGATTACCCATGGCCGCACCAAGGCTGAAAAGTCTCTGACGCGTGCGCAGAACGACAAGGCGACGCGCCTTCACGAACAGGGTCGCCTCGAAAAGCCGGAACAGGATTGAACCCCATCTCCGCCCGGCTAACGTTTACTGCTGTATCCTTCCCCGTCAAAAGCCGGCACCGGTCATGATCCGTAAGCGCTCGATCACACTGCACGGCCACCGCACGAGCTTCTCCGTCGAGGATGCCTTCCTCGAGGAGTTGAAGGTCATCGCCGAACGCCGCAGCATTAGCTTCGCGTCGCTGGTCGCAGAGATCGACGAAGCCCGCCCGCTCGATTCCAACCTCTCTTCCGCGCTGCGTCTCTACGTTCTGAAAGAACTGAAGCACACCCGCTGCGACCTGCCGCGTGATGGTGAGACCGAGGGTCACAGCGTCGCTCGCTGATCTCCCATCGGCCTTGCGCCATCCGAAATCTTTAATTCACCCCGGGAAGACCCTCGAACTGCATGTCCGGCAGCGGTTGGCGAATGACGCGCTCTTCGGGTGCAACCGGAAGCGACGGTGCCTCCGGGATGGTATCGGTGGTCAAACCACCTGGCACCGTGTCGGCGGGAGGCTCGGCCGGCAGCGGAACGTTTTCGGGGAGAGTGTCGGGAGAGGCTGCCTGACTTTCAGCTTCCGCTTCAGCCTCAGCTTCGGCTTTCAGTCGTGCTTCCTCTTCCAGCCGAAGCCGTTCCGCTTCCAAGCGGGCCCGCTCTTCCGAACGCGACCGGGCAAGCGCCGCCTCGCGCCGCAATCTCTGTTTCTCAAGCACGACCGCCTGCAGCGCCTCAACCCGCCGCCGCTCGGTCTCGAAGGCTCGAAGTGACACGAAGTTGGTGAGTTCCGTGACATCGAGCGAACGGTTCGGCTGAAGAGCAGGCCCACTCAGAAGCAACCTGACATTCGGCTGTGCCCCGTCCATCGCGGCATCGCCAGGGTCATAGGCGATCCCGATATCTGCCTCGAGTGTGCCGGCCTTGAGGTCGAGGCGCAGCAGTCCATCAAGCTTCGCCTGCGCTGTCTCCTGGCTCGCTGCCTGAATGCGCAAGGTCCCGTCTGACAGAGCAAAGGGCAGCGCAACGTCGCCCAGATTGGCGGTGCCCGCCAGGATCAGCCGATTGGCAAGCGCCTGAACCTGCTCCTGGTCGATCTTGGTGCCGAGCGCATCTGCTTCGGCAATTATTCTCGGCATCGCAGTGAGATCGAGTTCATCGATCGTCAGGCCCCGCAGCCGGGCTTCACCCGAACCACTGACACCACCGATCAATTCGCTTGGGGTCTTGCCGCCGCCCTCCGCAACGAAGGTGATATCCATGCGCCCCGAGGGCCTGTCTCCCGCTGCAAGGCCCTGCTCGACACGAAGTGCATTCATGGTACGAACGATATCACCGTCCGCGAGATCGAGACGTGTCTGCAGGAAACCGTTGCCATCGGTATTGGCGATTGACAGGCGCCCAGTCACCTTGCCGCCCAGCCAGGCGGCAGCAACCTCGTCGACGGTCAGTTCACCGGCCTTGTTGCGAAGCTTGCCGGTGACGTCCGTCATAGCCTCCCCGATACCCGGCCAGAGCTGTCCGACGGTCAGCGAGAGGTCGAGATCGAATGGCAGGGCAACCGGGGAAAGCGCTGCTTCAGACAGGGCGCCACTCGCCGGATCGCTGAGAGGGCCAACCACCGTTTCTGCCAGCCAGCCAAGATCGAGCTGATCGAGATTGACTCTTCCGACGGCGGAGGGAACGGCAGCGGTCAGATCGACACTCCCCTCGGCTGTGACCTGCTGGCCTGCCAGAGTTGCATTCAGGCTCTCCACCTGGAGCTGACCTTTGCCGAGCGAAAACTGCGTCTTGCCATCGATTGGAAGGCCGGTCGCTGCATCCGGCAGACTGAGGCCGAGCGCCATGAGATACGGACCGATATCCTGGCTGGTGAGCACCGCGTCCCATGTCCCATCGAGCATGTCAGCGGTATTGACTGCCGTGAGCTTGCCCGTGGCATTCAGCGTCGTATTGGCACCGGCGAAGCGCATGGCAGCATCCGCATTGCCGCCATCGGCAGCATTCAGCGTGATGGTCAGCACACCGCCCTCACCGATCGTCCAAGGCAGCGGATCAAATCCGGCCTGTCCAAGAAGGATCTGCGCCTCCTCGTTCTCGAGCCGCAGATCGATGCTCCGCTTGCCACCTGCCAGCAGCGTCGCGATATCGCCGGCCTCTACGGTCAACGCTAGCGCACTGCCGTTGACACGTCCGGTCGCATCCACGGCGACAGCGGCATCCGCGGGCACGCTAAGCTTGATCCTGACGTCGGTGTTCCCATACCAGGCAGCGCTTCTTGTCAGCCGCTCGATGAGCGGACTGGCCGGCAGGCGTTCGCCGAGCAACGCCAGGAATGGCGCGGGATCAGCCGACAGAAACTCGATATCCGCCTCTCCGACCGGTTTGCTCTCCGTATCGCGAAGATTGCCGCTGATAAGCACCCTGCTGCCGGCAACGCTGCCAAGGTTCAGCCGCTCGATAGCCAGTGCACCGTCCTGATAAGTCGCAATTGCCTCGACATCCTCGGCCGTGACACCAAAGGCCCGCAATGCACCGAGTTTCAGCCGCGTCGCAACCCGTTCGGCAAGCAGCCGTTGCTCGGCGTCCTCCCCGACCATGAGGGCCGCAATCGCGCGCGCCGCATCAAGATCGAGCCCTGCGCCCGCAAGATCGACCGAAAGATCGGCCGTTCCGTCGCTTCGAACCTCCCGTTCGATCCGGCCTTTCAGAGGATCCGCACCGATTGCCAGTTCCAGCTTTTCGAATCGTTGCAGGGAGGGCGTCAGATTGACGGAGGACGAGAACCCGGCTGATGCCAAGCCGCGGATGGCAGGGTCGACACGGCCGGAAATCCAGGTTGCGAGACCGGAGGGCTGGGTGGACGCCACAAGCAGATTGCCCTCGAAAGAGGGCGTGCCAACGAGAACCAGCCGACCGCTCGCTTCGACCTGCGTGCGCCCCGGGAGAATGCCGACAGCCTTGTCGACGGTCCAGCCGTCACCGGCAGGACGCACATCGAGCTGCAGGTCCCGGAACACCGTATCTCCGGCGACGATCGCCGGCAGGCGTAGCGTCGCGCGTCCCGGCACCTTCGGGATGGGGATTTCTGCGGCCGTTGCCAGCAGCAGTGCCATGCGCTGCTGCAGGGACACGGTTCCATCGCGCGAGGTCTTCGCACGACTGCCGTCGGCCGCGAGCCTGTTGACATCGACCTGCTGGCCCTCGGCCGTCAGCAGGAATTCAGGCTTTGCCCCTGTGTCCAGCTTCGCTTCACCGGTAATCACGTAAGGGTCGGCGGTCTCGCCAAGCTCCAGTCGGTAGCTCGGAACGGTCACGCTGTCGTTGCTCAGTGTGAACTCGCCTCGCACCCGCGGCGCGGGCACCGGTTTCAGTCCCGGCTCGATGGGCTCCGGCGGTGCTGCGACCTTCCAGCTGGATGAGAATGTCCCGGCATATTGTGGCCTGCCGTCCTGAAGCGCGAGCTCGCCCTCGAGCTGAAGATCGAAGGGCCGCGCTACCGGATCAATCCGGAGACGAAGAGGAAGGGCAGTTCCGGCAAAGGCCGAGGTTGTGAGGCCGAAGCGGGCCGCTTCACCGTCGAGCTCTGCACTGCCCTCGACGGACCACGGGCCGGCAAGCGTGCGTGCGGACAAGGCCGCATCGAGCTTGCTGAGGATACGGTTACGCCCGGACTGCTCGTCGATGAATTCGATCACCCCGCCCGTGACAGATACCTTTTCCAGCACCACCGTGCGTGCCGGAATGCTCGGCTTGCTGCCTCGCAGCCAGTCAAGCGTCCCGTCAGGCAGAAGCCGGATGCGCGCCTTCGGCTCTTCGATGCGCATGTCGAAGATTCGCGCCTCGCCGGACAGGAAGGGCGCAAGCTCGGCGTCGAGCGAGAAGCGCGCCACCCGGACGAGCGGCGTGCCATCCACGTCTGTACCGACTGTCACGTCTTCCATGGTGACCGACGGGAACGGCAGGATGCTGGCACTGACCGCGCCGTGCACCACGACCTTCTTGCCGAGCAGCTGGCTCGCCCGGTCCTCGAAGTCCTGGCGAAAGCCGGTCCAGTCGACGAACAGCGGCGCAAGCAGCGCGGAGAACAGCGCAACCACAAGAAGGCCGCCAAGCGTTACCAGTATGCGTCCGAGCACCGAATGCCACTCCCTTGATTACCGCCGAGAGGGTAACGGAATTCCCCAGCGGGGCAACCCGCAAGCTCTTGCAGTCACAGGCGAAAAATCTTGCCCGGATTGAAGATGTTGTCGGGGTCGAGACCTGCCTTGATCGCGCGCATCGTCGGCAGCGCAGACCCGAGTTCCTGCTCGAGGTAACTGATCTTCCCCTGCCCGATCCCATGCTCGCCGGTGCAGGTTCCTTCCATGGCAAGAGCCCGACCGTTCAGCCGTTCGAGGAACGCCTCTGCCTTTCCGACATCGGCTGCATCCTTGTCGTTGAAGAGCAAGAGCACATGGAAATTGCCGTCGCCCGCATGGCCGACAATAGGTGCCAGGAAGCCGTTCTCACGGATATCCGCCTGGGTCGCGGCGACACATTCGGCAAGCCTGGAGATCGGCACGCAGACATCGGTCGAAAGTGCCGAAAGCTCGGGCGCCAGCGCCCGGCTCGCCCAATAGGCATTGTGGCGCGCCTTCCAGAGCAGATTGCGCTCTTCGGCATTGGCCGTGTAGGCGAACTCGCCGCCACCGAATTCCGCTGCGATCTCGCCGAACTGGGCTGCCTGCAGCGCGACCGTCTCTTCCGTACCGTGGAATTCGACGAAAAGTGTCGGACGCTCGGCATAAGAGAGTTTCGAATAAGCGTTGCAGGCGCGGATTTGCATCTCGTCGAGCAACTCGATCCGCGCCACAGGGATGCCCATCTGAATGGTCATGATCACCGCGTTGCATGCGTCTTCAAGCGTCGGGAAAGCAACGACGCCACCGCTGATCTTGGCGGGTATGCCCTGAAGACGCAGCGTGATCGACGTGATCACGCCAAGCGTGCCTTCAGAGCCGACGAAGAGGCGGGTGAGATCATAGCCGGCAGAGGACTTGCGCGCACGGTGCGCCGTGCGGATTTCCTCGCCGTCTGCGGTGACCACCGTCAATGCCAGGACATTGTCCTTCATCGTGCCGTAGCGCACAGCATTGGTGCCGGAGGCCCGTGTTGCTGTCATGCCACCGAGAGAGGCATTCGCGCCCGGATCGATCGGAAAGAATAGACCGGTGTCGCGCAGATAGGTGTTGAGGTCTTCGCGGGTAACCCCAGGCTCGACCGTGCAGTCGAGATCCTCGGCATTGACCGAAAGGATCCTGTTCATCCGGCTGAAGTCAATCGATATGCCGCCGAACGGTGCGTTGACCTGTCCTTCCAGCGACGAACCGGTGCCGAAAGGCACGACCGGCACACGATGATCGGCGCAGATCCGCACAACATCCCGCACATCGTCGCTGCTCTCCACGAACACCACCCCATCCGGGCGCTGCGAAGGCAGATACGTCGTGGTATGACTGTGCTGATCTCGAAAGGACTGTCCGGTCTGAAAACTCTCGCCGAAACGCTGCTTCAGAAGCGGCAAGGTCAGGGCGATGCCCTCTTCATTGCGCTTGCCGTCGATCACATCCTTGCGGGCCATCCGCGACCTCCCGAAATCCTGTCATGACACGCACCGGCATCAAACCGGTGCGTCCTTGCTATGGGATAGGGTTCGGCAATTGTCCAGACGCTGCAAGCGCCTGGACACAAGGCCCGTTCGACCATCACTCCGCAGCGATCCTCGGCGGCAGGCCGGCGTCATTGGCGCTCTTCAGCGTCGCGTCCTCCAGCTCTGTCCTCAGGCGTGCCTCTTCCTGCGCATGCGGCTTGGAGAATCGGGCAAGGAGCAGATAGGCAACGGGGGTGATATAGAGGGTCACGAGCGTGGCAAATCCGAGACCGCCGACGATGACCCAACCAAGGGCGATGCGAGCCTCCGCGCCGGCACCCTGCGCCAGCACCAGCGGCACGCCGCCAAGAACGGTCGCGATCATTGTCATCATGACCGGCCGCAGACGGATGTTGCAGGCCGTCTCGATCGCCTCGCGGACCGATAGCCCGCGGTCACGCAACTGGTTGGCGAATTCCACGATCAGAATGCCGTTTTTCGCCATGACACCGACTAGCAGCACGAGACCGATCTGACTGTAGACGTTGAGCGCCGAGCCCGTCACGACAAGCGCGAAAACGGCACAGGCAAGACCAAGCGGCACGGTTGCCATGATGATCACGGAGGAAACGACGCTTTCGAACTGAGCCGCGAGCACCAGGAAGATGATCGCGATCGCAAAGCCGAAGGTCAGCGCCATGCCATAGCTGTTTTCCTGCAAGGTGGCGGCCTCGGCGAGCGGAACAAGTCGAGAGCCGGGCGGCAAAAGTGGCTCGGCAAGCTGCGTCACCGCCTGGACGGCATCGCCGAGCGCCACGCCGTCAGCCAGGCTGGCGGAGAACGAAACCGATGCCAGTTGCTGCTCGCGATTGAGCGTCGGCGACACGGCTCGTTCCTCGAGCGAGGCAATCGAGGACATCGGCACGACACGCCCGTCAGAGGTCGTCAGGAAGATGTTCTCCAGATCGGTCGGATCGTTGATCGGCTGCGTGCTGGACACCAGGCGCACCGGGATCGAATTGCCGTCGACAAACACGTCCGTCACCGAACGACCTTCGAGAAGCGCCTGCAGCGATGTCCCGATCGCGCCGATATCGATGCCGAGGTCTGAAGCGCGCTCGCGGTCGATGGTCACCGAGATCTGTGCCTGGGTCGGCTCGTTGTCGAGACGCGGCGTCTGGAACTCCGGACGGTCGCGCATCTGCTCGACGATCTTCAGTGCCGCCTGGGTCAGCGTCTGGTGGTTGGATCCGACGACGGCCATCTGCAGACCGCTGCCGGCGCCGCGGATGCGCAGACTGTTGGTCTGGAACACGTTGCCGCGGAGGGCCGGCACCTTAGCGGCAGCCGCATTCACGTCCTGGACGATGTCGTTCTGGGTCCGCGTCCGCTCGGACCACGGTGCGAGCGTCATGACCATGAAGGCACTGTTCGACGAGCCCTGGCCCGAAATCGAGAAGATGTTCTGGATTTCGCCGCTGTCACGCAGCGGCTGCAGGTTCTCTTCCACCCGCTGCAGCTGGTCCCGCGTATAGGCAAGGCTCGATCCCTGCGGCGTCGTCAGGCGCATCATCACCATCGAGCGGTCTTCGCGCGGCGTGATTTCGCTCTGGATCGTGGTGAAGGCGAGATAGGCAGCGCCCGAAAACACCACGGCGACGACGGCAACGATCAGCGGATTGCCAAGGCAAGCCTTTAGGGTGCGGGCATAGAAGCCGGAGAAACCGCGTCCCACAGCGCCGAGAATGCCCCTGTCGCGATCGCTTTGGCGGGACAGCATCCGCGAAGCCATCATCGGGCAAAGCGTCAAGGCGGTGACCGAAGACAGGAGAACCGCGAAGGCCAGCACGAAGCCGAATTCGCGGAAGAGTCCGCCAAGCTGCCCCGGCAGGAAGGACAGCGGTACGAACACCGCCGCCAGGGTGGCCGTGGTCGCCAGGACCGCGAAGAACACCTCCTGCGTGCCGAGGACGGCAGCGGCGCGTGGCCCCATGCCTTCGGCGCGACGACGGACGATGTTTTCGAGCACCACGATCGCATCGTCGACGACGAGGCCGGTCGCAAGCACGATGGCAAGCAGCGTCAGGATGTTGAGCGAGAAGCCGACGAGATAGATCGCCACCAGCGTCCCGATCAGCGCCACAGGCATGGTGAGCGCCGGGATGAGCGTCGCCCGCCAGTCACGGAGGAAGAGGTATAGGACCACCAGAACGATCACGGCGGAGAGCCCAAGCGCCAGCTCTACCTCATGCAAGGCGCCCTCGATGAACACCGCGTCGTCACTGGTGACAATGACGCGCGTCCCCTCGGGCAAGGCGCTTGCCATGGCCTCGACCGCTGCGTGAACACCGGTGGAGATGTTGAGTGTGTTGGACTGCGCCTGGCGGATGATGCCAAGGCCAACGCCCTGAACGCCGTTTGATCGCAGAGAGGTGGAACCGTCGTCGGGGCCGAGTGTCACGGTTGCGACGTCCCGCAGACGCACGCGATCGCCGATCAGCACGTTTTCGAAATCCTCGACGGTCGTCAGGTTCGCCGTCGCGCGAACGACGATGTCCTGCGTCTGGGATTCGAGCGATCCTGCCGGCACGTCGAGAGAGGCATTCTGAAGACCTGTCGCAAGCGATGCGACGCTGAGCCCGCGGCTCGCGAGAGCCGCCTGGTTGACGTCGATGCGAAAGACCTTTTCCTGATCACCATAGATCTGCACGTCCGCCACACCCTCGACGGCGGCCAGACGGTCGGAAATCTCGTTGTCGACCAGCAGCGTCAGATCTTCCATCGACATCGTGGTCGAGGTGACGGCAAGCCGCATGATCGGCTGCGAATCGGCATCCGCCTTGACGATACGAGGTTCTTCAACGTCATCGGGGAGCTGGTTACGGATACGCCCCAGCGCATCTCGGACGTCGTTTGCGGCAACGGCAAGATCGACGCTGTCATTGAACTCCAGGGTCGTCCGGCTGGAGCCGAACTCGGAGCGCGACGACATCGACTTCAGCCCGCTGACGCGCGCCACGGCCCCCTCGATGATCCGCGTCACCTCCTGATCCATGGTCTCGGCCGAAGCACCGTCATAGTCGGTGCTGACCGTGATCACCGGCTGGTCGACGTCGGGCAGCTCGCGGATTTCGATACCGGCGAGCGCGGCAAGGCCAGCGACGACGAGCAGGGTATTCAGAACGGCTGCGAGAACCGGTCGGCGGACGAAGAGGGCGGTAAAGCTGCGCCCGGACTGTTCGGAACCGTTTTCTGTCGAGCTCATCGGGCAGCAACCTCCTCAGATCCGGACTTGGGGGCACCGGCCACTTCGACGGCTCCACCCTCTCGCACGCGCTGTAGGCCCTCGACGGCGACAACGTCACCTTCCTTCAGGGCACCCTGGACCAGGATCTGATCGGAGTTGCGCTGGACGATGGTGACACGCGCCTTCACGGACTTGTTATCGAGGATCTGCCAGACGAATGACCCCTCACCGTCCCACTGCACGGCAAGCGGATTGACGGCCGCATAGCGATCGCCGGGGAAACGCATCACCACGTTGAAGGACATCCCGGCACGCAGAACGTCTTCCGGATTGTCGATCTTGGCACGAATGCGGATGGTGCGGCTCGCCTGGTCGACTCGGCTGTCCACGGCCTCGACACTACCCTGGAAGGCTTCACCAGGTCGCGACACCGAACTCGCCTCGACCGGCATGCCCGGCTTTACGGCAGCAGCGAACCGCTCAGGCGCCCAAAAGTCGACCAGCAGCTGGCTGCGATTGTCGAGCGACACGATCGCCGTCGTATTTGTCACGTTGTCGCCGACACTGACCCCGACGATGCCGATCACGCCGTCGATGGGCGCCACGATGTCGCGCCGCTTGAGGTTGAGTTCGGCAGTCGTCAGCTGCAGCTGAGCCTGTTCCTCGGCAATTTGCGCGTCGAGCACGTCGAGGCGCGAGAAACTCTGCAGATTGCGGTAGGATTCGGCTTTCTCGCGGGCACTGCGCAATGCAACTGCGGCCTGATCCCGCAGGATCACCTGCTCTTCGCTGTCCAACTTCGCGATGATGTCACCTTTCGACACCTTCTGCCCGGAGGACACGAGGATCTCGGCAACAGTCCCGGAGGCCTGGGGCATCACGGTGACCGCCTCGATCGCCTCTCCATCGCCGATGGCGCTCAGTCGGTCGTTGACCACGCCCATGCTGACGGGTTGCGTCGCAACGAGGATCGCCTGATTGCCACCGCGACGATTGCCCTGTGCTTGGTTACCTTGTCCCTGACCGCCCTGCCCTTGCGCCTGTGCGGCCGCCTGGCCGCCGGCTTGCGCCTGCTGTCCGCCCTGACCCTGGCCTTCCGCGTCCGGAGCCTGGCTCACGAGGGAGACCACCGATTGCGGCACGCCCATTGAAACGAGGGTCTGCCCTGCACCGGGCGAAAAATAGACCCAGGAACACAGACCGAGAAAGATGAGGGCAATACTGATAGCGAGTTGCTTCCAAAGCGGCATGCAAGGCTCCGAAATATCGAACTGGATGATGGAGGTTAAGTATCGGGCGCAAACCCAATGCGGCAAGGCCAGAAAGGCAAGCTTACTGATTTGTAATCTCGCGTCTTTTCACGCCGACGTGAACGCCCGCTCCGCGATAACTCGATCAAAGCGACACGGCGAATGCTAACACATCCAGGCGCCGAAGCCTTCGGAAATCCGTGTGGAACAAGGCGCGAGGAATAAAACCAGAACGGCGTCACTGGCCTTTCGGACCCGAATCACTACATTGGGCCGCATGAGTAACGGTTTCGACGACATTCCTTTCTTCGACGAAGAGCCTGCGCCGCGCAAGCCGGCTGCACCGCCTGCGGCTCCCGGGGCACCGGCCGGCGGCGGCCTGGGTATTGCCGCGCGTGCCATGGCCGCACGCGATCAGGCCCGCGCGCCCGACTATCTGTCAGGCCTCAACCCGGAACAGCGCGAAGCCGTGGAAACCGTCGATGGCCCCGTCCTCGTGCTCGCGGGCGCCGGAACCGGCAAGACCCGCGTGCTGACCACCCGCATTGCCCACATTCTGGCAACGGGAAAAGCCTTTCCGAGCCAGATCCTCGCGGTGACCTTTACCAACAAGGCCGCTCGCGAAATGAAGGAGCGCATCGGCCATCTCGTCGGCGGTGCCGTCGAGGGCATGCCCTGGCTCGGCACCTTCCACTCGATCGGCGTGAAGCTCTTGCGCCGCCACGCCGAACTCGTCGGCCTCTCCTCCGACTTCACCATCCTCGATACCGATGACGTCGTGCGGCTGATCAAGCAGATCATCCAGGCCGAAGGTCTCGACGACAAGCGCTGGCCGGCCAAGCAGTTCGCCCAGATGATCGACGGCTGGAAGAACAAGGGCCTCGATCCGGCCCAGATCCCGGAAGGCGATGCCCGCGCTTTTGCCAATGGCAAGGGCCGCGAACTCTACATCGCCTACCAGAACCGCCTGAAGACCCTGAACGCCTGTGACTTCGGCGACCTGCTCCTGCATCCTATCCGGATGTTCAAGGCGAACCCCGACGTGCTGAAGGAATACCATCAGCGCTTCAAATACGTGCTGGTCGACGAGTACCAGGACACCAATACCGCACAATACATGTGGCTGCGGCTGCTCGCCCAGCGCCCCCCGGGCGTGCCGCAGAATGTCTGCTGCGTCGGCGACGACGACCAGTCGATCTATGGCTGGCGTGGTGCCGAGGTCGACAATATCCTGCGTTTCGAGAAGGATTTCCCCGGCGCCAAGGTGATCAAGCTCGAACGCAACTATCGTTCGACCGAGCATATCCTCGGGGCAGCCGGCTTTCTGATCGCGCATAACGAAGGTCGTCTCGGCAAGACGCTGTTCACCGACCGCGTCGATCCCAACGACGATAAGGTCGTGGTCCATGCTGCCTGGGATTCGGAAGAAGAGGCCCGCGCCGTCGGC
>JAIXSF010000357.1 GCA_027484835.1 Rhizobiaceae bacterium
GCCGTCCACGAGCGCTCTTCGCCCGCAAGCGGGATGCAGCCCATGTGATCGCGGTGCGCATTTCCTCCCACGCCGTACAGTATTCGCTCGCCGATTACCGCGGCACGATGATCGATCGATTCGAGGAAGCGCGCGAACAGGGACCGGAATCGCCGAAACGTTTTCTCGACGGGTTCCGGGCAGCGCTCGAACGTCTGATCCAGCGCTCGCGCCTGCCGGCCTCGGCAATCTCGACCATCTCGATCTCCAGCAAGGGGCTCGTGGACCGGGAAGGCGCAAAACTCCTCTGGTCGCCGGTCTTCGGCTATGAGGCATTGGACTTCGAGACGGCACTGTCGGGCTTCAGCGGCAGCCGCATTCATCTCTTCAACGAAAGCCTGCTCGTCACCCATGCGCTGGCGCTTCGACTCGAAAAGAACCGCGGCGCGCCTCTGGTCTCACTCGCGACTTTGTCGCTCGGTCACTCGATCGGGCTCGGGATCGCCTATCGCGACCAGCACGGCGACCTGGAAATCCGCGCCCCGAATTTCGGTCACATGCTGCATGCAAGCGATGGCAAGCTCTGCCGCTGCGGGGCAATCGGCTGCATCGAGGCATCGGCCGGCTTCTACGGCATCCTGCGGATGGCGTTCGAGGTGCCACCCGACACCATCCCGGCAAAGTTCGTTCCGCTCGCCGAGATGGAGAAGATCGCCAGTCGCGCCCGACAGGGCCATCGGGCCTCCGAATATGCCTTCCGCCAGGCGGGGTTGGCTCTCGGCCAGGGACTGTCGCGGATGCTGAGCCTGGCCGAAGAGACGATGCCGATCGCAATCACGGGGCCAGGCACACGCTTCATGGACCTGCTGACCCGCGGCCTGGACGACGGGCTTGCCCAGTCCCTCCATGTGCGCGTGCGCGGCGCACCGGAGATCCTGATCATCACCGAAGAAGAGACGCTGGTCTTCGAAGGCCATGTCGACCGGGCGTTGACAGAGATCGACCAGGATCTGGGCGGGTGACAGACATCGGCAAAAGATGCCTATGGTTATGGGGCCTCTTGCCTCAATACGCCTGACAGGTCTCTAGACACCTCGATTGCATGCCATTTGTGTCCTTCTTCAATTAGAGGCGCCAACCTAGAAGCGTACCGACGCATTCTCTCGATGTAGCCCACAGGATCTACTTCATAAGAGAGTTGCGGCGTGTCTAGGCCAAACCCATTCAGAGTTAGCTCCAGAGAACGGCACTGATTCACTACGCGTTCCAGTGCACCGAGCTCAAACTGCGGCGGACTTGCCCAGATCTGAGTTTCAATCTCGGCGAGTGATCGCTCAAGCTCAGACAGCTTCACGCCAGCAATCTTCAGGTCGAGACGTCTGCTTCGATCATAAATTGTCGCATAGTGGTGGGCCAGAACACCTGCTGAGAAGCCGGCAAAAACAAATGCAAATATCTTGAACCACGTGTGCTGAACGACTTTTAAGAACGGCGCTACGAAAGCAGCGCCGTTCAAGCCAATGTTTGCGAGGAGTTCTTCTAAGAATTGCCCTGAAATCTTGTTGAAAACCATAAGGGCAGCTCCCAAGATAAATCCTGAGAATATCCAGCGAGAAACTGATCTGAAAATTTTACCCATCGCACCCGTCGAGTATTGCGTCGGTTGGGCAAGAGAATGATCCGGGAAGCGATTCACGCAAAGGAGAAATTTGATGGCTGATGTAGCCAATCAGGCTCCACCGACTGACGAGGAAATACCTGATTTGACGCTTTCACCATGGCGAGAAAAGTTAGACTCGACGCTTGTCCAACAGGGGCCGCCCGCTCTCCCCGGTAGTGGGAGCGGCTCGCTGGCAGCCTCGACGAAAAAAAGCGCACCTCGGAAGAAGCGTTAGAAGCCGAACTTCGCAGCTATTCGCCGCTATCAGAATTCTGGTCATTGCTGGAGCTTGGATCCTCAGGCATAGCAACACGCAATTCACTTTTTGACGCACCGGCGGACATTTGCGGTGCCTGCGTCAGCCGATCTGCGGCCTGGCTCCAAGTCTGGGACGGCTGCGATCGGCATTGCCCAGAGAAAGACCCCGATGATCAAGATCATGGTATTGCTGCATGCGGCTCAAGGCCGGGATTGGCAAACGCCGCCGAAGGGCACCAGCCTGAAAACGCTGGCCGAAGCGGAAGAACAGGGGCTGATCGAGGTGCGCGGCGAGTTTCAGAAGCGGCAGTTCCGACTGACGACGCGCGGCTTTTCGACTGTCGAACACGACCGAAAGCGGCTCGCGGCACGGCGGAGCTGACGAGCGTCGGCTTCGAGATCGTCCCTTCGGCTGGCGATCCAGGAGCGCTTGAAGCTCGGGGGCTGGCGCCCTACCCTCCCCATGGGAGGACTTTTCATGACCGACGCAATCGCATTGCAGGATGGGAGCCGGCACACGGACGGGCATAAAGACGGGCCGCAAGCCTATGTCTTCGATGCCTATGGCACATTGTTCGACGTTCATGCGGCGGTCCGCCGGCACGCCGAGGCGATCGGGCCGCAGGCCTCGGCCTTTTCGGATCTCTGGCGGGTCAAGCAGCTCGAATACACCTGGGTGACCAGCCTGATGGGGCAATATCGGGATTTTCGCGCGCTGACCGAAGATGCGCTCGACTTCTGCCTTGCGCGGTTTCCGGGTGTCGACCGCGGTCTCCGGGCCGATCTGCTCAACGCCTATCGCAGGCTCGACTGCTTTCCCGAGGTGCCGTCGGTCCTTTCTGCTCTCAAATCGACCGGAGTAAAGATCGCGATCCTCTCCAACGGGACGCCTGCCATGCTGGAGACAGCCGTGGAGGCTGCCGGCATCGGCGGACTGATCGACGACATCTTCTCCGTCGATCCCTTGAAGATCTACAAGACGGCACCGGCGGCCTATGCGCTCGTCACCTCGGCTTATCGGATCGCGGCACCCGACATCGCCTTCCAGTCATCCAACCGCTGGGACATTGCCGGCGCGAAGGCCATCGGCTTTACCTGCCACTGGATCAACCGGACGGGCGCGCCGGACGAATATCGCGATCTGCAAGCCGATGCGGTCTTTTCTTCGCTCGAGGGGCTGGTCGAGAGTCGGCCCTGACGCGGGCTTGCCGACGGTGGCGGGATTGAAGAGCCTGGTCTATCCTTGGAGAGACGGGTCATTTTCCCCTCCCGGTGTGCAGCCTTGAAGGATCCGCCCATGACCATCGAGATTCGCCGCCTGCATGCTGCCGACGCGCGGGAGTACCAGGCGCTGCGGCGAGAGAGCCTGGAGCAGGAACCGGCGAATTTCGAGGCGGCGGTCGAGGACGAGGCGGCGATGACAACCGAGGCCTGGGCGGCGAAGCTCGCCGATGTCCAGTTCTTCGGCGCCTTTTCCGGCCAGAGACTGGTGGGCATCGCCCGTTTCCATGCCGAGACGGGCGCCAAGGTCTCTCATCGCGGGCATGTGACGGGGGTTTATCTTCGGCCCGAAGCGCGCGGGACAGACATCGCAACACGGCTGATGGAGGCCGTGATCACGGCTGCAAGGCGCCAGGTGCGCTTTGTCTATCTCCTCGTCAACGCCAGCAATCAGCGCGCGCTGCGCTTTTATACCCGCCTCGGTTTCGTGGTCTTTGGCCATGATCCGGGTGGCCTTCTGGTGGACGGCGTGCTGCATCAAGACATCCTGATGGTGCTCCTGCCCGAGGCCGGCACTCATGATGGACCCGGCATGCCGGAGGCCGAAGTGCCGCTTAAGAGCGATTGACGCCTAGGCCCGCCCCAGGGATGGCCGATCACCGCCGGTGCGGCCGGCGATGATCGAGGCTCAGGTCAGAGCCAGCCTTTCCGCTTGAAAAGCAGGAAGGGCAGAAGTGCGGACAGGACCATGACGCCGAGCGCCATGGGATAGCCGATCGTCCAGTTGAGTTCGGGCATGGACTGGAAGTTCATGCCATAGATCGAGGCGACCAAGGTCGGCGGCAGGAAGGCGACCGAGGCGACGGTGAAGATCTTGATGATCTGGTTCTGCTCCAGATTGATCAGACCAAGCGTTGCATCGAGCAGGAAATTGATCTTGCCCTGCAGGAACTCGGCATGATCGCCCAGAGAGCCGGCATCGCGCTGCAGAAGCTTGACGCGCTGACGGGTGTCCTTGGCACCCTTGCGGGCCGGACCTTCGAGGGCGGCGTGGTAGGAGACCAGCCGGGAGATCGAGACCAGGCTTTCACGGGTCGCCGTCAGGAGATCACCCTTGCGGCCGATCTGTTCGATGAGCGCCTGCAGGTCACGGGTGGTCGTGGTCGTGGCGCTGCCAGACTTTCCCTGCTTGCCTGCCCCGTTCTTGCCGCGGAAGACCTCGCGGGAGACAGCGTCGATCTCGTTGCCTACGCGCTCCAGCACATCCGCCATCCGGTCGATGACGGCTTCGAGGATGCCGAGCATCACCGTGTCGCCGCCGACGCAGGCCAGCCCGTTTGGCCGGCGGGCACGGGCCAGGAAGGCGCCGAAGGGCTTCGGGTCGGCGTAGCGGACGGTCACGAGGCTGGTGCCCTTCAGGATGAAGGTGACCGGAGTCTTCACCGGATCGTCGCCATCGAGCCCGACCAGCGTCGTCATGGTCATGAATTCGGCGCCGTCCTCCTGATAGAGGCGGGCGGAGAGTTCGATTTCCTCCATCTCGTCGCGGGTCGGAAGGTCGATCTTCAATGCTTCCTCGACCATGCGTATCTCGCCTGGCTCGGGATTGAAGAGATCGAACCAGACCGGCGGGACGGGCGGCTTCGGCGATGGCTGATCCATGTCGCCCGAGGCGAGGGCCGGAACGGGCGCATGAAGGTTGGCAAGTGCCAGGGCATCGACGGGCACGAGGTGATCGGCTTCGCGGGAAAACAGGCGCAGCATGGGTCTCTCCTTCGGCGGCCGAACAGCCGCCTCACCCATGCCAATGCAGGACTAGAGACGGGCCTTCGGCCAAATGTCTGACGTCGAACTTCGACTGTCGGGGTTCATCTTTCTGTCCTCTTGATTGGCGCACCCCTCGGGGTGCCCATGGGGGAGAGATGATCCTCCCCGAGGCAAAAGTCAATCTGCAGGAACCGCCCGGGAGCCATGCCGAATTGCCACATCTCATGCCTCTCAC
>JAIXSF010000321.1 GCA_027484835.1 Rhizobiaceae bacterium
ACTGGCTTTCGTCGGTCACCGATGTGGATTCCGAGCGTCCGATGGCAACCGATGCCGCCGGTGCTGTCGCAAGCGAAGACATCCGCCTGCTCGTTGCCGAGATCCAGAAGCTTGCCAACCGTGAAGGCAACGACCGATCGGTGGCGGCCATTGCCGGGCTTGCGGAAGGTATTCAGGGGCTCGTGAAGAACATGCGCAACGAGCAGCAGATGCTGCGCGACTGGATTGAAGCCCAGCAGGAAGATGCGCGCGCCATGCGCAAGACGCTCGAGCGGCTCAACGACAAGATCGGCGGGGCGAAGTAAATGGCGCTCGGGCGCAACCGCCGCAGGGAACGCGCGATCGACTACTGGCCGGGCTTCGTCGATGCCCTGTCGACGCTGCTTCTTGCCATCATGTTCCTGCTCACCGTCTTTGTCGTCGCCCAGTTCATTCTGGGCCGCGAAATTTCCGGCAAGGACGAGGTGCTCAATCGGCTGAACAGTCAGATCGCCGAGCTGACGCAGCTTCTGGCGCTGGAAAAGAGTGGCAAGCAAGATCTCGAAGACACGCTCGCTGCGTTGCAATCGTCGCTCGCCTCGTCGGAGACCGAACGATCGCGGCTGCAGGAACTGCTCGACAGCGGGTCCGGCTCGGCCGCTGAGGCCAATGAGAAGGTCGGCCGTCTCGCCGGCGAGCTTGATGCCGAAAAGCAGATGAGCGCACGGGCGATGAGCCAGATCGATCTGCTCAACCAGCAGATCGCGGCGCTCCGGGCGCAGATCGCTGCCGTCGAAGAGGCCCTCCAGGCTTCGGAGGCCAAGGATCAGGCATCGCAGACCCGCATCGCCGATCTTGGCCGCCGTTTGAATGTCGCGCTCGCTCAACGCGTCCAGGAGCTCAACCGCTACCGTTCGGACTTCTTCGGGCGTCTGCGCGAAATCCTCTCGGATCGCGAAAACATCCGGATCGTCGGCGACCGCTTCGTCTTCCAGTCGGAAGTTCTCTTCCCCGTTGGCGGCGCCGATCTCGATGCGGCTGGCCAGACGGAGATGGACAAGCTTGCGGCAGCGGTTCTCGAACTCGCGCAGGAGATCCCGGCAGAGATCAACTGGGTGCTCCGGGTGGACGGTCACACCGATGCCTCGCCGCTCACAGGTACCGGACGTTACCGCGACAACTGGGAGCTCTCTTCGGCACGCGCGACGTCGGTCCTCAAATACCTGATCTCGCGCGGCGTGCCGGCAAACAGGCTCGTGGCAGCGGGCTTCGGCGAATTCCAACCGATTGCCGCTGGCGAGACGCCTGATGTTCTTTCCCAAAACCGCCGTATAGAGCTGAAGCTCACCGAGCGCTGACAACCTGTGATCGTTTGTCTTCCTGACAACTTGCGCGCTGACTTACGTGTGCGTAAAAGTAAGACAATGCACTTCGGGAGGGTGGCATGCAGGAGTTCGACGTCATCGTCATCGGGGGAGGGTTGGCCGGGCTCGTCGCGGCCACGGAGGCTGTCGATCGCTGTCTCAAGGTCGGGCTGATCGATCAGGAAGGCGAGCAGAACCTAGGCGGGCAGGCCTTCTGGTCGCTCGGCGGCTTGTTCTTCGTCGATAGCCCCGAGCAGCGGCGGATGGGGATCCGCGACAGCCTCGATCTGGCGCGGCAGGACTGGCTCGGTTCGGCAGGTTTTGATCGCACGGAAGATTTCTGGCCGAGGCAATGGGCGGAAGCCTATCTGCAGTTCGCCGCCGGTGAGAAGCGGTCCTGGCTGAAACGCCAAGGTGTGAGCTGGTTTCCGGTCGTCGGCTGGGCCGAGCGCGGCGGGGGGCATGCCGGTGGTCATGGCAATTCTGTGCCGCGTTTCCATGTCACCTGGGGCACCGGCCCCGGCGTGATCGCGCCCTTCGTCCGGCGGGCGATGGCGGCGTCTGATCAAGGCAAGCTGAGCTTGCTCTTTCGTCATCAGGTCGACCGCCTAATTCTTTCGAACGGCACCGTCACGGGTGTGTCCGGTGTGCGCCTTGCCGGTGATGCAACACCACGGGGCGGCTCCAGTTCGCGCAATGTCATCGGTGACTTCGAGGTGAGGGCTTCTTCGGTCATCGTTGCCTCCGGCGGGATTGGCGGCAATCACGATCTCGTCCGCAAAAGCTGGCCGGTGGAGCGCCTGGGTCCTCCGCCAAAACACATGGTGGCCGGCGTTCCCGCTCACGTCGACGGGCGGATGCTTGCCATCACCGAGGCGGCAGGTGGGGAAATCATCAATGGCGATCGGATGTGGCACTACACGGAGGGTCTCAAGAACTGGGATCCGATCTGGCCGAACCATGGCATCCGCATTCTGCCTGGGCCGTCGTCCTTCTGGTGCGATGCCGACGGCAATCGCTTCCCGGCGCCGGCCATGCCCGGCTTCGATACGCTGGGAACCCTGAAGGCGATCCGGGCGCGGGGGCACGAATACTCCTGGTTCATCCTCAACAAGGCGATCATCAAGAAGGAGTTCGCGCTGTCGGGCTCCGAGCAGAACCCGGATCTGACGGACAAGAATATTGGCCTGCTTCTCAAGCGGATGGGAAAGAATCCGCCGGGCCCGGTGCAGGCCTTCATGGACAAGGGCGAGGATTTCGTGGTTCGCGAGACGCTGGAGGATCTTGTCGCGGGCATGAACGAGATCTCCGGCGAACACAGGCTCGGTGTCCATCATCTGCGCGCCCAGATCGAGGCGCGGGACCGACAGATCACCAACACCTTCTCCAAGGATGCTCAGGTCGTGGCGATCCGTGGCGCGCGCCAATATCTCGGCGATAAGTTGATGCGCACCGCAAAGCCGCACAGACTGCTCGATCCGTCAGCGGGTCCGTTGATCGGGGTCAGGCTGCATATCCTTACCCGCAAGACGCTGGGCGGGCTTCATACGGATCTCGAAGGCCGGGTGTTGAACCGCGAGAACAAGCCGGTTCCCGGGCTTTATGCGGCCGGAGAAGCCTCAGGGTTTGGCGGCGGCGGGATGCACGGCTACAATGCGCTCGAGGGCACGTTTCTTGGGGGCTGCCTGTTTTCCGGCCGCGTGGCGGGCAGAAGTGTCGGGCGCTAAAGGACCTCAGGACCTATGAACAAAAGGGCGGCCAATATGCCGCCCTTTCTCGTGTCTGCTGCTGCAGGCTCAGTCCATCTGGACGTTCGCATCCTTGACGACGGGTGTCCATTTCGCGATTTCCGCCTTCACATGGGTGGCGAGTTCGTCCGGTGTCGAGGCGACGATGGTCGCCGAAAACTCCTTCATTCGCTCAGCCACGCCCGGATCCGCCATGGCCTTGAGTGCCGCAGCGTTCAACCGGTCAACGGCCTCCTTGGGCGTGTCCTTCGGGGCAAAGAGGGCGTTCCAGGTGTATGTCTCGTAGCCGGGAAGGCCTGCTTCCGCCATGGTCGGGATATCCGGGAA
>JAIXSF010000286.1 GCA_027484835.1 Rhizobiaceae bacterium
GTCAGGAGTATACCCCGTGAACTGGATCACCAACTATGTGCGCCCGCGCATCAATTCCATGCTCGGCCGCCGCGAGGTTCCGGAAAACCTCTGGATCAAGTGCCCGGAAACGGGCGAGATGGTCTTCCACAAGGACCTGGAAGAGAACAAGTGGGTGATCCCGGCCTCCGGCTATCACATGAAGATGCCGGCCAAGGCACGCCTGACCGACCTCTTCGACGGTGGCCAGTACGAGGCCCTGCCACAGCCGAAGGTCGCACAGGATCCGCTGAAGTTCCGCGATTCCAAGAAATACACGGACCGTCTGAAGGACAGCCGTCTGAAGACCGACCAGGAAGACACGATCGTTGCTGGCGTCGGCACCGTACAGGGCCTGAAGCTCGTCGCGGTCGTGCATGAATTCAATTTCATGGGCGGCTCGCTCGGCATCGCGGCCGGCGAAGCGATCGTGAAGGCCTTCGAGCGCGCGATCAAGGAAAAGTGCCCGCTGGTCATGTTCCCGGCTTCGGGCGGCGCGCGCATGCAGGAGGGTATTCTCTCCCTCATGCAGCTGCCGCGCACGACGGTTGCCGTCGACATGCTGAAGGAAGCCGGCCAGCCCTATATCGTGGTCCTCACCAACCCGACCACGGGCGGCGTCACGGCCTCCTACGCCATGCTGGGCGATCTCCACATTGCAGAACCCGGCGCCGAGATCTGCTTTGCCGGCAAGCGCGTTATTGAACAGACGATCCGCGAAAAGCTTCCCGAAGGCTTCCAGACCTCGGAATACCTCCTGGAACATGGCATGGTCGACATGGTCGTGAAGCGTCATGATATCCCGGACACGCTGGCGCGTGTCCTGAAGATCATGACCAAGCGCCCTGCAAACGACGTGGCGGCTCCCGCAAACGTGCCGAAGCCAGTCGTCAAGGCTTCGGCCTGAGCCTTGCTTCCCCTTGAGGCCGCGGCAGCGGAACGAGTGTCATGACAGACCCTATCGTCAGCCAGGCCGACGCCGAGATCGACAAGCTCATGGGGCTGCACCCCAAGGGCTATGATCTCTCGCTCGACCGTATCCGGCGCCTCCTCGAGGTTCTGGGCAATCCCCATCTGAAACTGCCGCCGGTCATCCATGTGGCCGGCACCAACGGCAAAGGCTCGGCGACGGCCTTCTGCCGCGCGCTTCTGGAAGCCCAGGGCCTGTCTGTTCACGTCCATACCTCGCCGCATCTCGTGCGCTGGCACGAGCGCTATCGCATCGGCGTCAAGGGTGGCCGCGGGCAGATCGTTGATGATGCGATGTTTGCCGATGCCCTGCGCCACGTGGCCGAGGCCAATGGTGGCAAGCCGATCACCGTCTTCGAGATCCTGACGGCGGTGACCTTCATCCTCTTTTCCGAGCAGCCGGCCGACGTCGTCGTGCTGGAGGTCGGTCTCGGCGGACGCTTCGACGCCACCAACGTCGTCGAAAAACCGGCAGTCTGTATCGTTCAGCCGATTTCCCTCGATCACCAGGTCTATCTCGGCGACCGGGTCGAACTGATCGCCGCCGAAAAGGCCGGCATCATGAAGCGCGGCGTTCCCGTGGTCATCGGTCACCAGGAATTCGACGGCGCCAAGGATGTGCTGATCAGCACCGCCGAGCGCCTCGGCTGTCCGCTCGCGGTCTTCGCCCAGGATTTCCTCGCCTATGAAGAATTCGGACGGCTCGTCTATCAGGACGAGTTCGGCCTGATGGATCTGCCGCTGCCGCGCCTTCCCGGTCGCCACCAGATCGGCAATGCCGCAACCGCCATCCGCGCCGTGAAGGCAGCCGGCTACACTGTAACGGAAGAGATTGCCGAAAAGGCCATGCTGTCGGTCGAATGGCCGGGCCGCCTGCAAAGGCTGACCGAAGGTCGGCTGGTAGAGCGTGCGCCCCAAGGTGCGGAAATCTGGCTCGACGGCGGGCATAACCCAGGTGCCGGCGAGGTGATTGCCGAAGCCATGGCGGCCATGGAAGAACGCCAGGCGCGGCCGCTGCATCTGGTCATCGGCATGATCAACACGAAGGACCCGATTGGCTTCTTCCGCGCCTTCGTCGACATCGCCCACAATGTCTACACCGTCCCGATCCTGGGCTCGGATGTCGGCCTGGATCCGGTGGCGCTCGCCCAGTCTGCAGCAGAGGCCGGCCTCAAGGCCATGCCGATGAGTTCTGTGGGTCAGGCACTGGATGCCATACGCGAACGCAGCGAAGGTGGCATTCCGCCGCGCATTATGATCGGCGGCTCTCTCTATCTCGCGGGCAATGTGCTCGCCGAGAACGGCACCATCCCGACATGAAAAAAGCCCGGGGAAACCGGGCTTTTTCTTTGGTCATCAGTGCCGTGAGCCTTAGGCTGCACCGGCGATCCAGCTGGAGAGCGCGGTCTTCGGCGCGGCGCCAACCTTGATGTCGGCCACTTCGCCACCCTTGAAGACGGCCAGCGTCGGAATGGAGCGGACGCCGAACTGGGCAGCCAGTTCCGGGTTCTCATCGATGTTGAGCTTTGCGATCTTCACCTTGCCGGCGAGCTCGTTGGAGATTTCCTCCAGGCTCGGTGCAATCATCTTGCACGGGCCACACCATTCGGCCCAGAAATCCACGACAACCGGTTCGGAAGCGTTGAGCACCTCGGCCTGGAAATTGGACTTGTCGACTTTAACGGTAGCCATGGGGCTCTCCCTTCATAAATACGGAATTGACTAGATATGTGATGCCGCACGGCAGCAATTTCAATATGCGGTATCTCACGATGTTTCGAGGTCGGCAAGGGACCGCTGAAGCAGGGTCTCATCAAGTCGGATGAGGCTGCCGTTTTCGGTATAGATCAGCCAGCATTCCACCTGTTTGCCGGGGTAAAGCGGCTGCAGGATCTCGCGGTAGATGGCGAGCTGCACCCGGTGGGAGAGGGGGGCTTGCGCGGCCTCCACTGGGGGACTGCGGTTGGTCTTGTAGTCGGCGATGATCACCCGGTCCGCAAGCACGGCCATGCGGTCGATGCGCCCTGAGACTGCACGCGACTCGCCCTTCAGCCGCATCGTGCCCATAACCGACACTTCGGCACGACTGCCGGCATCGAACAGCGGGTAAAGCGCCTCGTCTTCCAGCACGGCCATGACGGTAGAGACCAGTCTCTGTCGTTGCTCGACCGGCCAGAACCGGGCCGCACGTTCCGCATAACGTTCGGCCGCCTCACGGCGGTCACCCTCCGGAAAACCCGGCAGGTTCTGCAGCATCCGATGGATGAGCCGTCCCCGCTGCAAGGCGAGATCCGCCTTTTCCGTCGACGAGAACAGCGCGGAAGCCGTCAGCGCGTCCTCGTCGTCGTCGATGACGATGCTGCCGGCACCCGAAGGACTGAGCGGTCTCGGCAGGCTGACCGGTGGTGGCAATGGCTTCCAGAGCGTCGGGGGAAGGCAGTGGCTCTCCTCGTTTTCGGCGCTCTCTTCGCGCGGTGGCAGGTCAGGCTCTGCGTCGCCAAGAGACCAGCGCAGTCCCGCCCAGCTGCCATCTGGCCCGGTGAATTCGACCGGCTTGCAGCGGGTTTCGTCGGCGCTGAGCGCCCGCGCGATCATCTTGTGCCAGATCTCGCCCGTGTCCTGCACGCCGCGATAACCGCCCACGATCAGGCGATCGGCAGCGCGGGTCATCGCGACATAGAGCAGCCGGCGATATTCCTCCTCGGCCTGATCCTTGCGCCGATCCATATCGGCAGCAGAGATCGAATTGCCAAGCGACTTCGAGGGGACCCAGATCGGGAAGGGCAGGCCTTCGGCCATCTCGATGATCCTGAGCTTAGCCACATGGTTCGAATTGAATGGCTTCGAGCCACCGTCGATCAGGAACACGATGGGCGCTTCGAGACCCTTCGAGGCATGCACCGTCATGATCCGGACTTCGTTGCGTTCCTTGTCCTGCTCGCGCTTGACCTCCGGCGCTTCCATCTCAAGCGTGGAGACAAAAGACTGCAGCCCTGGCAGCCCGCTGGTCTCGAAGGAGAGGGCAAAGGTCAGGAATTCGTCGATGATGTCGCTGACCTCGGAGCCGAGGCGACCGAGATAGGCCCTTCGACCACCATGGACGCTGAGCACCCGGGCGTAGAAATCATGGACCGAGTGCTCTCGCGCCTGGTCGTGAAACAGGGTGAGCCGCTCGCAGGTCTTTTTCCACGCCGTATTCGTCTCAGCCTGTTCGGCCAGTCTCGCCCAGAGGCTTTGCGCTTCCGGTCGTTCGGCAGCAAGCTGCATCAGATCGTCTTCGCTGTGATTGAAGAGCGGGCTCTTCAACAGGGAAGCCAGCGAGAGATCGTCACCCGGCAGCAGCAGGAAACGGCCAAGCGCCAGCATGTCCTGCACAGCAATGTGGCTTGTCAGCTTCAGGCGGTCTGCACCGGCGACGGGGATGTTATAGGGGCGTTTCAGCGCCCGGGTCAGCGCATTGACGAAGCCGTCGCGCTTGCGCACGAGCACGAGGATGTCCCCCGGGCGGATCAGCCGCTTGTTGCCCTTCTCGATGATCGTTTCGCGTCCGACGATCTGGCTGATCTGATGCGCCACGCGTCGTGCGAGGATCGCGGACGGAGCGCTTTCCGGCGTTGCGTCGAAGGGGGCGGTCCAGTCCTCGTCCTTTTCCTGCTTTTCAGCGGCAATCATGTCCCAGACGTCGACCGTTCCCGGATGCCCGATGCGGCTCGACTGGTGGATGACCGGGTCCCCGCCGGCGCTGAGGCCCCGGCTGTTTTCCGGCAGGCTGAAGACCTGGTCGACGGCCGCGAGCACCGATTGCGTCGAGCGGAAGGAGAGCGGCAGACGCACCGTGTTGAAGCTTTGCCCGCTTTCGGTGACCGCGCGCGCGGTCTGGCTCGCCTCTTGCGAGAACTGCTCCGGGCGTGCGCCCTGGAAGGAATAGATCGACTGCTTCTCGTCGCCCACAGCGAAGAAGGTTCGGATCCCGGGCCGGGCGCTGAGACCCGTAAAGAAGTCCTCGCGCAGCGACCGGATGACATCCCACTGCACTGGGCTGGTATCCTGTGCCTCGTCGACGAGGATATGGTCGATGCCCTGATCCAGCTTGTAGTGTACCCAGGCGCCGACATCGTCCCGCGTCAGAAGCCGGGCGGTACGCACGATCAGATCCTCGAAATCAAGCTGCGAGCGCCGCTTTTTCAGTTCCTCGTAGTCGGTGTCGAGACGCACAGCGAGCGTCAGCGCCGATCGCGTCGCTTCATACATGCGAAAGATCCGCAGCCGGTCCCGCATGGCGACCACATGGTCACGAGCCGCAATCACGGCATCCTTGAGATCCGGCGCAACCTTGGTCATGGCAGCGCCAATCAGAGAGCTGTCGGCCTTCGGTGCCTCCTGTGCCGTCAGGAAAGACTGGTCCAGAAGCTTCGCCCTTTCCAGCGGATCGGCTTCCACCAGCGCCCGTTCCAGCACTTCCGCGACGGCCCGCACTTTCTCGCCGCCCTTTTCGAGGGCAAGCTGGATGTAGCGGCTGAAATTTCCACCTGACAGGCCGGCAAGCGGCCAGTATTCCTCGGCGCGGCTGATCTCGCTCTCCAGCGGACCGATGCCCAATCCCTTCCTTAAGGTCGCATCGAGCCCACCCGTCCGTTCCGCACGCTGCCGGAAGTCCCTGACGGCATGGCGGTTGGCCACGGTATCGGCAATCAGTCCTTCGAGCCCGCTTTCATCGGCGATGCTCAACACCTGCGAGAAGGCTTCGGCGAGTGCTGCATCATTCTCCGTCGACGTGGCCGTCAGCAGCGATCGCCGCGCTTCGGCAAGAACGGTGACGGCGGCCCGATCGTCGAGCACGTTGAAATGCCCGGCGACATTCGCTTCCAGCGGAAACTGGTGCAGAAGCGCTTCGCAGAAGGCGTGGATCGTCTGGATCTTCAGGCCACCCGGCGTTTCCAGCGCCTTGGCAAAGAGCCGCCGCGCGGCCGCAAGCGTCGCGCGATCCGGCTCCCTCTGTTCGATGGCCGCAATCCGTTTGGCAAGTTCGAGGTCATCCAGTGTTGCCCATTCCGCCAGCCGCTCGAAGACGCGGTTCGACATTTCGGACGCCGCAGCCTTGGTATAGGTCAGGCAGAGGATGGACGAGGGGCGGGCGCCGGCGAGCAGAAGCCGGATCACCCGCTGCGTCAGCACATGCGTCTTGCCGGAACCGGCATTGGCCGACACCCAGGCCGACTGGCCGGGATGCGAAGCGCGCGATTGGGCAAGCGTCGTCCAGCCGAGCCAGGCGGCAGGATCGCTGCCGGTCGGTAGCTCGTCGAGGGCAAAGCGCTGATCACTCATCGCCGGCTCCTTCCTCGGCCTCCGCCGTCGACCATTCCGCGACACGCGCCAGATGGTCGTACTCGCTGCCATAGGCGTTCTGTTCGGCCGGGATGAGACGAGAGACATAACCGCGCTCGCCGCTCTGTAGCGCCTGGACGAAGCGGCCAAGTTCGTCGACCGATTGCGTGGCAAGCTCGAGCGCAGACTTCTTGTTGTCGCCCCGCGTTGCCATCTCGTTGTTCACCTGGTCCGCCGAGAACCGGTCGCCGGGCCGCAGACGCACATAGGTCAGGTTGAGCGGCTTCACGTCTCCGGCCGGCTTGAAGGCGCCTTGGAGAAGGGCTGCAGCTTCGAGGGCCAATTGCGGGTCGAGCAGGCTGCGCGCCTGGTTGGCGCTGGGGTTGAGGCCCGTTTTGTAGTCGATGATGTCGGCAAAGCCGCCGCCCCGGATATCGATCCGGTCGGCGATCCCGCTGATGGTGATGTCGACGGGCCGGAGCAGCACATTGCCTCTGACTTCCGTCAGCGAGCGCTTGATTTCCGGTCTCCGCTGCCGCTCCCAGCCGAGAAAGGCCGAGGCGACGCTGTAGAAGCGCTGTCGCCAGACAATGTCGATGTGCAGCGGCAGAGCCTCCTTGAGAAACTCCTCATCGGTGATCCGGTGCAGGATATCGAGTGCGTCCAGCCGGGCCGGGTCATGATCCTCACGGATGAAACGCTCGACGATGCGGTGATAGAGTGTCCCGCGTTCGGCAGCCCCAGGATCCTGGTTGAAGGGATCGACGGGATCGAGACGCAGGATGCGACGCGCATAGATGGAATAGGGGTCACGCCGGAAGCGCCCGACCTCGGAAAAGCTGAAGGCGCGGGGTTGAAGCTCGGCGCGCGGCCGTGGCGCGGGGCGCTGGGCTGGAGCCTGGTTTTCGCCCTGGTCGATCAGGTCTGCATAGCGCCGGTAGATCTGGCCACGCTTTCGCATCTCGTCTTCAAGCATTGGCCCGCCGAGCGCCATCAAGCGCTGGAGCCAGCGCGAGGCAACGGTCGGCGCAGATCCTTGTCGCAGCGAACGCGAGAAGATCAGTTTCCGCGTGCCACAGGCCATCTGGAAATCATGGGCCACCTGGCCGATCTGCCGTTCCGGCGGCTCAAGCCCGACCTCGGTCTTCATGACGCGCGAGAGGAAGGGGTTGTTCTTGGTCTGCCCCGGCCAGCTCCCCTCGTTCATCCCGCCGATGACCATCATGTCGACATTCTGCAGGCGAGCTTCGAGCGTCCCGAAGATGAAGACGCGCGGATGCCGCATGGCACGCGGCTTGACCGCCTGGCCGGCCATCAGCGCCGTCAGGATATCCACCCATTGCGGACCGTCCGCCTCGATCTGCCCGTCCGTCTCCAGGACTTCGGCGAGAAGCCGCGCCAGGGCCTCACCGGCTGCATCGCCCCAGACACCGGCACGGCCGCCGCGCTCGTCGACCGTGACGGCTTCCAGCACGCGGCCCGTGCGCGCGGCCCAATCGCTGACAGTCAATCTCTGCGACAGCACGCGCCCGTCGGTTGACCGGATGACCGACGAGACGAGCGGCTCGACGGCTGAGGTGATACGGCTCGCGAGCAGACGAGCGAGCTCAAGCTCCTCGGGCACAATCGA
>JAIXSF010000358.1 GCA_027484835.1 Rhizobiaceae bacterium
ATCGTTCAGAACCAGCCGCTCGATGCGTGCGAGATGCGTCATAGCCAGAACATGCAGGATGAGCCCGCCGCGTGATGTGCCGATAAAGGCGGCTGTCTCGATCCCCAACTTGTCAAGCACGGTAACAACATCGCCGGCTTCCACCGGGATTGTGTAACGGTCAGGCTTCGGATCGCGGTCGGACAATCCTCGGCCGCGTGACGAGATGGAAATGACCCGGCGGTGATACGGCGCTGCCGCGAGCAGGCGGGCGAGATCCTCGAAGTCGAGCACATTGCGGGTGAGCCCCGGCAGGCAGACGACGGGTATGCCTGGATTGTCGTCGCCATGGATCCGCACATGCAGCGTCAGCCCGTCCGGCACGGTGATGAAACGGTCGATACCCATGGCCATGCGGCTCCCCCCTTCGTTTCAGGCAAAGAGAGCCTAGCCGAGACGGCGGTGTCGGTCATCAGACAAAGGAGGAGGGCAGGGGCTTAACGGCCGAAGCGCAGATCGTGCACGATATCGGTCTTCTGGCCGAGCCGGCTCTTGTAGACCTGATAATTCTCCATCACCCGCATCACGTAGTTGCGGGTTTCGGGGAAGGGGATGCGCTCGATCCAGTCGACGACCTCGTCGATTGATTTGCCACGGGGATCGCCGTAACGGGCGATCCAGTCCGGAACCTTGCTGGCGCCGGCATTGTAGGCAATGAAGGTCAGCACATAGGAACCGTCGAAGCGGTCGATCTGCTCGCCGAGATAATGGGCGCCGAGCGTCGCATTGAAGCCCGGATCACGCGTCAGCTTTTCCGGCGCATAGGCAATGCCATGCCGGGCGGCAACACCCTTGGCGGTCGACGGCAGCAGCTGCAACAGCCCGCGGGCATCCGCCGGCGAGATGGCGGCCGGGTTGAAGGCGCTTTCCTGCCGGGCAATGGCATAGGCGAGCGCCTTGCCGGAGCCTGCGATATTGGCGCTGGACGGAATGACACCGACGGGGAAGGCGAGTGCCGGAACGTCGATCCCCCGCGAATAAGCCGTCTTGCCGATCTGCAGCGACAGCTGATGCCCGCCATCCGACTTTTCGGCGCGTGCACTCAACAGTGCCAGTTCGCCGGGGCTGTCGAGCTGATCGGCCAGCGCGCGGTAGAGGCTCTGCGCCCGCCAGCCGTGACCGGCCGCTTCGTAGCGCGCGATCGCCTGGACGGATTCGCGCGCGGTAAACCGTGCCCGGTCGTCGGCCGAAGGTTTCGGATAGGGGATCTGGATGCCCGGCTGCTTGATACGCGCAGCCGCCAGCTGGCCATAAAAGGTGCTCGAATGCTGGGCGGCACGGGCGAAATACTCGCCCGCCTTGCGATCCTTGGCCGCTTCAGCCGCGCGGCCCATCCAATACCAGGCGCGGCTTGCCGAAAGCGGACGGCTGGAGACTTCCAGAATGCGGGCAAAATGCCGGCTTGCCGTCTCGGGATCGTTCAGCGCCCGGAGCGCATACCATCCCGCATGGAATTCGGCGTCCACGACATCGGTCGCCTCGGTCGCCACATGCCGCGAGACGATGCGGTAGGCCTCGCGGAACTGGCCGAGATCGGCAAGCCCTCGGGCGATAATCCGCTGCTCGTCCCACCACGCGCCGGTGTTGACAAGTTGCGCCCGCTCGCGCGGCATCTCGGAGAGAAGCTTGGCGGCCTCCTCGAATTTCTGCTGGCGGCGCAGGTTTTCGATGCGGATGAAGAGCAGCGCCGGATCCTTGCGCCACTTGCCGTCGACCGCGGCGATCAGCCCGTCGACATTCTTGGCCTTCGAGATGAGGCCCGCCCAGGCCTTGTAGAGCGACTGCGCCTCGCCGAGCGAAGCAAAGCGCTTTGCCTGCGATGCCCGCTCGCGATACATCAGATAGTCCATCCGCGCGCGGTGGTCGGCCGGTCGAAGCAGGCCGGAGAATTCGCCCATCACCCGGTTTTCGGTCGCCTCGTCCAGTGCATCCGTGCGCCAGAGCGTCCGGATGAGGCTCGCCGCCTTGCTCTTGTCACCCGAGGCGAGATGGGCGCGAGCAAGCAGCATCGTGCCCTCGACCGTCTCGGGTGCTGTGTTGCCGAAGGCAGACAGCACGTTTCCTGCCGGCGGATTTTCGCGGAAAAGCGCCTTTTCGGAATTGGCGCGGAAGGCTTTGAGCCCCGGCCAGCCCTGAAGCTGCCGCTGCGCCGCCGCGATCTCGGTTGCCGGCACGTCGCGCAGGCCCGACATCGCGATCGACCAGGTCAGCATCTGCCGGTCGAGCCCCTCGGGCATCCGGTTGCGGATGGCGATCGCCTGGGCACCGTCCTTGTCGGACAGCGCATCGAGGCCGGATTTCAGCTGCAGGCTGGCGGAGGCCAGGCGTTCACCGCGCGGAATGGCGCCCGTCGTCTCGAAGGAGGGCGGATCGGCCTTGGTTGCGGCAAAGCCGAGCGGCTTCATCGCCGGCACCGGCACATCCGACAGGGCGTGCGCGCTCACCGTGGCCAAAAGCACGGCAAGACCGAGACCGAGGGCTGAACCATAAACCAGAGACGTCTTCATCCACGCACCAAACCATCACATCGCGGCAAAGAGTAGGCCGGCTTTGCGGTTACCAAAACCTTAAAACAACCGATCACATTCTCTCGAACGAAGCCTCGGAAAACTGTCACAAATCTCCTGCGGATGCGCTTGTCGCACCTGATGGTGCGCAGTAATGTGCCCACGATTTAAAGTCAGAATGCGGCCGAAGCGTGGATGTCGGCCCTGAGGAGTTCATTGCATGTATCAGGGATCCATTCCCGCACTCGTCACGCCGTTCACCGAAACCGGCGCCGTCGACGAGGCAAGTTTTGCCGCCCATGTCGAATGGCAGATTTCCGAAGGTTCCACCGGCCTCGTGCCCGTCGGCACCACCGGTGAATCGCCGACCCTGTCCCATGACGAACACAAGCGCGTTGTCGAGCTCTGCGTCGAAGTGGCCGCCAAGCGCGTGCCCGTGATTGCCGGCGCCGGCTCCAACAACACGGTCGAAGCCATCGAGCTTGCCCAGCATGCCGAGGCCGTCGGCGCAGACGCGCTGCTCGTCGTCACACCTTATTACAACAAGCCGACCCAGAAGGGCCTGATCGCTCATTACAAGGCGATCGCAGAAGCCGTCTCGCTGCCGATCATCATCTACAACATCCCCGGCCGCTCGGTGATCGACATGTCGCCGGAGACGATGGGCGCGCTCGCCAAGGCGCACAAGAACATCGTCGGCGTGAAGGATGCGACCGCGAACCTGACGCGCCCGCTGCACACGACGCTCGCCTGCGGGCCGGAGTTCTGCCAGCTCTCGGGCGAGGATC
>JAIXSF010000364.1 GCA_027484835.1 Rhizobiaceae bacterium
CAGACCCTGCCTGCCCAGGCAACGCTCGGCATCTTCACCTTCCTGCATGGCTGGAACGACTACTGGTGGCCGCTGACCTCGGCGACCAAGAAGGAAATGTACACGCTGACGGTCGGGCTCGCCTCGTCGCAGTCCAACTTCGCCCAGAGCGAGGGGCTAGGCTTCCTGGCAGCCCAGGCGGTGTTTGCCAGCGTCCCGGCGCTGATCGTCTACGTGATCTTCCAGAAACACATCGTCACGGCCGTCTCTGGCGGCGCAGTGAAGTGAAGCCTACCCGGCCGGAGAGGAGCCGGCCGGCTTTGTTCAACAGGGCAATCAGCCCGACACAAGGGAGTGAGACACCATGAAACGCATTCTTCTGACCACGGTTGCCATGATCGCGCTGGGCTACGGCGCTTCGGCACAGGCACAGACCAAGATCGAGCTGCAGCGCTTCTTCGGCGCCTGCGAAGCGGACTACGGCAGCGTCACCGACGTCTCCGCCGCCGTCGGCGAATGCGGGATCATCACCGCGCTCGTCAACAAGTTCGAGGCTGACAATCCGGATATCGATGTCAACGTCACGACCGTCGAATGGCCGGGCTACGACCAGCTGAATGCCCAGCTTGCCTCGGGCGCGGCACCGGATGTCGTATCGATGCACTATTCGGCGATTTCCGACTACCAGAGCCGCGGCCTGATCGAGCCGATCGACGAGGTCATCAAGGCGCAGGGCGTAACCGCGGAGAGCTTTACCGATGCCGGCCGCAACGGCGTCACCAAGGAAGGCCAGCTTTATGGCCTGCCCTTCGACAACTGGACCATGCTCTTCCACGTCAACCTGAACCTGATGAAGGAAGCAGGCCTCGTAAATGCCGATGGCACACCGATCCTGCCGACATCGCGCGAAGAGCTGATCGCCCAGGGCAAGCAGTTCACGGAAAAGACCGGCAAGCCCTACCTTATCCAGATCATGGCGAACGAGACGGCGTCGTATACCCGCATTCTCTACACCCTGCTGCAGCAGCAGAACGCCGACTTCTTTGCCGATCCGACCGCCGTCAAGCTCAACACGCCGGAAGCCAAGGCTGCCGTCGAACTGATGAAGGCGACTAAGGACGAAGGCATCTCGACGACCGGCCTCGACTATGCGGCGGCTGTTTCGGGCTTCGCAAATGGCGAAGGCGGGATTGCCGTCAACGGCACCTGGCTGATCGGCGACTACGTCGCGCAGTCGCAGAAGGAGGGCACGGCGCTCTTCAACGGCTACACGGTCTATCCCGTGCCGCAGCTCTTCCCGGGCCAGGACAGCACCTATGCGGACGGTCATAGCTGGGTGATGCCGAAGAAGGATCGCACGCCGGAACAGGTGGATGCGATTGGCAAGCTCTTCAAGTTCCTGGCCGATAACGACTTCCAGTGGGCTCGGACCGGCCACCTGCCGGCTGCGAAGGCCGTGTTCGACATGCCGGAGTTCAAGGCGCTGCCGCATCGCGACAACATCGCCAAGATCGCCCAGACCGGTCGCTCCCTGCCGGCTGAAGTGCAGCGCCAGTTCGCCATCCAGGACATCATCGGCGAAGAAGTCGGCGCTGCCGTCAACGGTGACAAGCCTGTCGACGAGGCTCTGACCTCGGCTGAGAGCCGCATCAACGAACTGCTCGCCGACATCTGATATCCACCACCTCCCCCAAGGCCTCCCTGGCCTGCCCCGTGCACTTAGGTGTGTGCGGGGCCTTTTTCGTTTGATGCGCTCGTTCCCACGCACCCGTTGACAGGATTTTGCCCCTCCAGTACCGTTTGTGAAAACGTTACCACATCGGGAGGAAATCGATGAAACTCGCGCGGCTCAACCGCCTCTTCGGCACGTCCGGAAACTGCTTCGACGTGGCGATCGACCATGGCATGTTCAACGAACGGACCTTCCTGGCCGGTATTGAGAACATGCGCTCGGCGATAGACGTGATCGCCGCGGCAGGCCCCGATGCGATACAGTTGCCGCCAGGTACGGCACCCATGCTGCAGTCTATTCCCGGCAAGGCCCGCCCTGCCCTGGTGCTGCGCACCGACATTGCCAACATCTACGGCAACCCGCTGCCGAGCGCGCTGTTTTCCGAAATCATCGACCGCCCGGTCGAACAGGCGATTGCCCTTGATGCGGCTTGCGTCGTGGTCAACCTGCTGATGCTGCCGAACCAGCCGGAGGTCTATCGCGCCTGCGTGCGCAATGTGAACAGCCTGAAACGCGAGTGTGAGATCTACGGCATGCCGCTGATGGTCGAGCCTCTGGTGATGCAGGACAATTCCAAGGGCGCCTACATGGTCGATGGCGCCATCGACAAGATCCTGCCACTGGTCCGCCAGGCTGCGGAACTCGGCGCAGACATCATCAAGGCAGACCCCTGCGATGACGTCACGGAATACCATCGCGTGATCGAGATTGCGCAAGGGTTGCCGGTTCTGGTGCGCGGCGGTGGCAGGGTCTCCGACCAGGAGATCCTCTCGCGCACCAAGCTACTTATGCAGCAGGGAGCTCGTGGCATCGTCTATGGTCGCAATGTCATCCAGCACGTCAATCCGGGCGGCATGACCCGTGCCCTGATGGCTATCGTCCATGACGGTGCAACCGCCGAAGAGGCGTCACGCCACGTCGCCTGAGGTCGCGCGACGGGAGGAGGAAGATCATGAAGACATTTCGTTTTGGCGTCATCGGCTGCGGCCTGATGGGACGCGAATTCGCCAGCGCCGCCGCGCGCTGGATGCATCTGAGCGATGCAAAGGCACGGCCGGAAATCGTTGCCGTCTGCGACACCAATCCGGATCTGATGGCGTGGTTCACGACCCACATTCCATCTGTTCGGCAGACCACCACCGATTACCGTGAACTGCTCGCCAATCCGGAGGTCGACGCGATCTACTGCGCAGTCCCGCATGTTCTGCATGCGGAGTTCTACGTTGAGATCCTGAAGGCCGGAAAACACCTCCTGGGCGAAAAGCCCTTCGGCATGGACCAGGAGCAGAACCAGGCCATCATGGCGGAGCTTGCGAAGCATCCGGAACTGATTGTTCGTTGTTCGTCGGAGATGCCCTACTTCCCAGGCGCACAGAAAGTCATCGCCATGGCTGCCAGTGGCGAGATGGGCGACATCCTGGAGGTCGAGGCCGGTTTTCTGCATTCCTCCGACATCGATACGAACAAGCCGATCAACTGGAAGCGCATGGAGCACGTGAACGGCGCCTATGGCTGCATGGGCGATCTCGGCATGCATGTCCTGCATGTGCCGCTTCGCCTTGGCTGGCGGCCCGAGACCCTGCACGCCAATCTCGTGAAGCGGGTAACCGAGCGGCCGGACGGCAAGGGCAACCGGGTTCCCTGCACCACCTGGGACAATGCGACGATCAGCAGCCGCGTAGTGACTGCGGATCAGGACTTCCCGATGGTCCTCAAGACCTGGCGCATCGCACCTGGCGAGTCCAACACCTGGTACATCCGCATTCTCGGCATGAAGAAGAGCGCCTTCTTCTCGACCAAGCAGCCACGCCAGTGGCAATGGATGGATTACCAGGGCACGACGCAGTCGTGGAACACAGAAGACCTCGGCTATGGCTCGGTTTTCCCCGCCATTACCGGCAAGATCTTCGAATTCGGATTTGCCGATGCGATCCAGCAGATGTGGGCGGCCTTCATGGACGAACTGGCCGGCGGGAGGGCAAACGGCTTCCCCTGCGCAAGCCCTGCCGAAGCTGCAGACCATCATGCGGTGCTGACCGCAGCGCTAAGGTCTGGTCTCGAAAACCGCGTCGTCACCGTCGACTACGATTGAGGCAAGGCCATGAAACGCTCGGAAATCAACGCAGCATTGCGCCTTGCGATCGAAATGCTCGACACCTGGCGCTGGTCGCTGCCAGTCTGGGGAAAATGGACCGTGGCAGACTTCACCGCCAATCCAGAAGCCTGCCAATATCTTCGCAGCCGCCAGCTCGGCTGGGATGTCACCGACTTCGGCTCCGGCCGCTTTGCCGAGGAAGGCCTCATCCTCTTCTGCCTTCGCAACGGTATCCTCGGCTTGGAAGGCGAACGCAGCTATGCGGAAAAACTGCTGTTCATTCAGGAGGAACAGCTGACGCCCGCGCATCTGCACAAGGCCAAGCAGGAAGACATCATCAACCGCGCCGGGGGTGATCTCGTCGTCGAATTCTGTGCAGCTGACGAGACGGGCAGGACCACCGATGCCAATGTTACGGTCTCGGTCGATGGCCTTGCCCGGCACTTGCGCACCTGGGAGCCCCTGGTGCTGCATCCCGGCCAAAGCGTGACCATTCCGACCGGGCTCTATCACCGCTTCTATGGGGCGGCAGGAAAGGGCCCGGTTCTGGTCGGTGAAGTCAGTCAGGTCAACGACGACCGGACGGACAACTATTTCCTCGAACCCATCGGTCGTTTCGCCGAAATCGAGGAGGACGAGCCACCGCTCCGACCGCTCTGGAACGAAGGGAGCGTCTGATGCGAACCGGGGAGGAGGTTCAAAACGGACGTGAGAGGCAAAAGCCGGGCGGCATCGTCTGCGTCGGCAACTTCATTGTCGACCGCATACACACACTTTCCTACTGGCCCGAACAGGGGAGCCTCACCCACATCCTGCACCAGGACATGGGGGTCGGCGGCGGCGCGGCCAATGTCGTGACCGACCTTGCTTCGCTGGGCTTCCCAGGGCGCCTCTCGGTCGCCGGCGCAGTGGGCGACGATCGGGACGGTGACTTCGTGCGGGATCGCCACGCCGCGCTCGGCATCGACGTAGAGGGGCTGCGCACGCTCGCGGGCCATGCCACAGCGCATACCCATGTGATGAACGTACCGGGCCAAAGCCGTACTTTCTTCTACCACGGCGGCTCCAACGACCTCTTGACGGATGGCGCCGTCGACCCGGCGGCCTATGCCGCAAGCGGCCACAAGATCTTCTATCTCGGTTACCTGATGCTCTTGCCGGCCCTGGACCGAAAGGACGAACACGGCTCGTCCGGCGCGGCCCGCCTGCTGAAAGCCGCGAGAGACGCCGGACTGCTGACCTGTGTCGACTTCGTCTCCAGCGAGGACCCGGCCTTTGCGGAACAGGTGGCGGTCGCCCTGCCCCATTGTGACTACGTCATCGTCAACGAAACCGAGGCGGGACGGGCAACAGGCCTGACTGTTCGCGACAAGGCGGGCACACTGCTGATGTCGTCGGTGGAAACAGCGGGGCAGATGCTGCTTGACCGCGGTGTCACGCGCGGCGTGATCATCCATGCACCCGAGCTTTCCATTTGGTTCACACCGGGCAGGACGCCGGTCAAAACGCCCGCCTATCCGGTCGATCCCGCCGCTATCGTCAGTCCCGTCGGCGCCGGAGATGCCTTCTGTGCTGCCGTGCTTTACGGCCTGCACGAGGGCTGGCCGATAGACAGGATCACTGCCGTCGCCCATCGCGCAGCGGTGCATTGTCTCGGCGGCGCAACCGCCACCGACGGCATACCCGACATGTCGGTCCTGCTTGCTGAAATCGTCGACGAAACGCCATCCAAATGAGCGCTCCAACGACCGCGCTTTTTGAGGACGACAAAGTCGGGCCGGTCGTCACGGCAGAAGAGCAACTTATCGCGGCGCAGGTCCGGTGGTTTCCCGCACAACCAGTTGTACGGGAAGCAGGGTCAACGAGCCGGCCTGACGCTCCGATCCCTGCTGACGATCGGAAAGACGCTCTTCCAGCCGACGCGTGGCCAGTAACGCGACGTCACGGATAGGTTGGGCGATCGTCGTCAGGCGCGGCAGCACATAGGCCGCTTCCGGCAGATCGTCGAAACCGATGACCGAGCAGCGCTCGGGCACGGCCATGCCGCTGTCGCGCACCGCGTGAATGGCAGCGATGGCAGCGATATCCGTAGTGCCGATGATCGCAGTGATCGCCGGATGCTCACGCAGAACGTCCTTTGCCAGTGCATAGGTGGCCTCGAAGCTGTGATCCTCGCCGATTGCCTCGGCAGCCGCAGGAAGGCCATTCTCGGACAGCACCTGATGAATACCCTGCATGCGCAGCTGGATCGGCTGGCTGTGCCCTGGCGCGCCGACCACGGCAATATGCCGATGCCCGAGGTCGATCAGGTGCCGGGTCATCATCCGCCCACCCTCGACATGATCCGCCATGAACGTGTCGTCGGAGATGCCCGTGAGTTCGCGGTCGATGGCAATGATCGGTACCCCCGAGTCGACCAGCGGCTGGAGATGGGACGTGCCACCATAGGCGCTGGCAACGATCACGCCTTCGACACGCTGAGCTCGCAGCATCGCTACATACCGCGCCTCGTGGTCCTCGTTTTCCGCCGAACTGCAGATCAGCGTCTGATAGCCGCGATCGAACAACTCGCGTTCAATGGTATTGGCGAGAATTCCGAAGAAAGGCACATCGATGGTGGGCAGCATAAGACCGATCATTCGGCTGCTCTCCCCCCGCAACATGCGTGCGCCCTTGTTCGGCGTATAGTTCAGGTCCCGGATCGCAGCTTCCACCCGACGCCGCACGTCGGGCGAAACGTAACCACTGTTGTTGAGGACGCGCGAGACAGATGAGACGGATGTCTCTGCCGCTTTGGCAATCGTCCGGATACTCGCTGTCATGCCCCGTTTTCCCGCAATGCTTCAGAAGGACCGCAGTACGAAGAATCCAGTCTCTTCACAAGTCGCCCGCGCGAGCCAGCCTTGAAACTCTCAACGGACACATGGTTCCAACGACGATGTTACCCCCGCGCCAGATGGCGCCTAGAAGACAGCGTGGTCACCCCGTTCAGGCAGAGCGCCGCCGGCAAGCACGGATCGGTAGAAATCGAACAAGGTCTCGACACCGGTCGAAGGTGTGGCGGCAGCATCGTAACGACCCGTCTGCTGATTGAGGACGAGCATGGATTCAGTCGCGTAGTAGCGACCGATCCTTGCCAGCTCTGCCTTTTCGCGTAGCGGCGGCGCGAGACGCCCAAGCGTTCCGAGAGCACCAATGATGACGTCGAGCAGCGCGGTTGGAACGGACCTGAATTTGGCTGGACGCCCCAGAAGCGCGAAAAGGGCTTCGCCCTGCTCGCGCGGCGTGATCGCTTCGCCCGGGCCGCCGATCGGCAGGACCTGGTTCCAGCAGGTAGCATCATCGAGGCATCGAACGAGATAGTCACCCAGGTCGCCGTCGCTGATCGGCTTGCATGAGGTCAGCGTCCCGTCCCCGAAGATGAGGAAGGGCGAACCGTTGCGCACCCGCTCGATCTGGCCGGAAAGGGATTTGAAATAAGCGGTCGGCCGGACGATCGAATAGCGCAGACCGGAGGCCTTCAGCATCGCTTCGAACGCCAGCTTGGCATGCTGAAACTCAAGCAGCGGCTTTTGCACGCAGATCGCAGACAAGAGCACGAACTGCTCGACGCCGGCGTGCCTTGCGGCGTCCAGCACGTTGATGTGCGCCTGATAGTCAACGGCCCAGGCATCCTTTGGCGACCCGGTGCGGGAAGCCATACACGAAATCACCGCGTCGAAGGAGGTGTCGGCAAACCCATCGCGCATCAAGGATCCGGGATCCGAAACATCAACGATCCGCACCGTCGTTCCTTCCGGAGCGCCAGACGAAACCGCGCTGAGGCCAGAGCCGCCGTCAGCGATTCTTGGCCGCACGAAACAGACGACCTCATGCCCGTGCCGCAAAAGTGCCGACGCCGTTGCTCGACCGATGGTCCCGGTGCCGCCGAGCAGACACACCCGCTTTGGCGTGTGCAGTGCGGGAAGCACCCGATTCACCGGAATGTCATTGCCTGTCATGGTAAGCCCTTTGCCTGCGGCCTACACTATGCACCGATTTGCGTGGTGGCGAGATCTCTTTCAGAGTGGAGACCCATCGGCCACCGGTGAGGAAATGAACCGTCGCAAAGACGGAGGCGGCAAGCGATGACGTGTCAGCCACCGCTTGCCCGGCCCGCCGCAAACAGGGGTCAGGCTCGGAAGAGATCGTGCTCGACGCCCGCCTTCTCGAACAGGTAGTCTCGGCTCGCCTCAAGCTCACGACGCAGCTTGTCGATATCGTGCCCAATCAGGCTGCCACGCCACTTCTTGATCTGCCCGGCACAGAAGACAGTCGAGACGTTGCTGCGCTCCATCAGCGTGACAACAGCCCCGGGAACGTGGTTCAGCGGCGCAACATTCAGCGCTGTTGCATCGAGCAGGATGATGTCCGCATCCTTGCCCGGTGTCAGGCTTCCCGTCTTGTGCTCCAGCTTCAGCCCCCGCGCGCCTTCTATGGTCGCAAACCTGATGACGTCCATGGCAGAGAGCAGTTTCGGATAGTCCTCGCCACGCAGAGCCTTCTCGTTGGCAATCATCCGCTGCAGGGTGATCGTCGAACGCATCTGCGTGAACATGTCCGCCGTCATCGTGCACTCGACATCGGTGGACAGTGATGGCTGAAGACCAAGGTCGAGAGCCTTCTGAAGCGGCGGCTCGCCGTGGCGCATCTGCATTTCGATCGGCACGGAAAGGGAGATATGCGCACCCGCATCGGCCGCCTTCTGCCAGGCCATGTCACTCATGCCGGTCATGTGAATGAAGATATTGTCCGGTCCGAACTTGCCGGCCATCGCCAGGCCATCGAAGGTCGGCTGCATGCCGAAGGTGCCAACGACGTGCAGGGCGATCGGCAATCCGAGCTCGCGGCCCGTCGCCCAGGCTTCCTCATGGAACGGCAGATAGATCTCGCCCCCCATCACCATGGTCACCAACTGGTCATCGCTCGAGAAATGCTCGGTCCGAATTCGCCTTGCATCACCCGGATACCGGGCGCTATCGCCCCAGCCTTCGAAATAGCCGAACACGGCGCGCCGGCCCGCATCCCGCAGGGCAGCAATCGCGGAATCGGAGTTCTCCGGCGAATGGTGG
>JAIXSF010000323.1 GCA_027484835.1 Rhizobiaceae bacterium
ACCTATGAATTCGTCTGCGCGCTGCGCGCCGTCACCTCGGTCGACGGCATGACCGCCGACTTCTACCACTACGACATGGAATTCCTCGGACGGGCTGCCACCCGCATCATCAACGAGGTCCGCGGCATCAACCGCGTCGTCTACGACGTGACGTCGAAGCCGCCGGGCACCATCGAGTGGGAGTGAGGCGAGTGCCTCAGCCTCAGTGAACGAATGAAACGGAGGGCTATCGCCCTCCGTTTTTTCTTATGGCCTTTAGAAGGCGAAGGACTGCTGCGCCTGCGTCGTGTCGGGCAGTTCGACACCTTCCAGCTCCAGCATTCGCAGCTTCGAATCCGATCCGCCGGGGGCGGAAAAGCCGCCGATCTTTCGTCCTGCCGCGAGAACCCGGTGACATGGGATGATCAGCGGGATGGGGTTCTTGGCCATGGCCTGGCCGATCGTCCAGGCGCCGGCCGGCCCAAGTTCCAGCACCCCAGCGAGCCCGCCATAGGTCGTGGTGCTGCCCCAGCCGAGACGGCGGGTGGCCAGATAGATCTCGCGGTACAGATCCGTCTGGGCGGAAAGGTCGAGGCGCAGGTCGGAAAAGTCGCTGCGTTCACCTTCGAAGTAGCCTCGCACGCGATCGATGACGACTGCGATGTCCGCGGTCGGAGACAAGCGCTCCGCACCCGTAAAGCGCCGAAGAATGGCGCGCGCTGCCTGCTCCGGCTCGTCACCCGGTAGGTGAAAGCCGCAAATGCCCCCATCGGTCCAGGCGATCGCGCAGGTGCCACTCTTCGTTTCGAATACCGCAAACGCGTGGTTGGTCGCCATGATCAAGCATCCTCTCCTGACGGCACAGGTTGGCCCGCTCTCCGCGATCGATCAACCCGTTTCATGCGAGGCCCGCAATGACTTTCCAACGGGTGTGCAGCGCGGCCAAGCGCTCGGCTTGCCAGCCGTGGGATCGTCTTGCTATCCGTCGGTCACGAACAGGAGACCAGCGGCCCATGGCGATCACCATCTACGGCATCAAGAACTGCGACACGATGAAGAAGGCGCGCACCTGGCTCGACGAGCACGGCGTGGGCCACGACTTCCACGACTACAAGGCCAAGGGCATCGATGCGGCAACCCTCGACAGCTGGATCGGCAAGGTCGGCTGGGAGGTGCTGCTCAACAAGGCCGGCACGACCTTCAAGAAGCTCGACGAGACGCAGAAAGAGAACCTCGACGCGGCAAAAGCCAAAGCGCTGATGCTGGAACAGCCCTCAATGATCAAGCGGCCGGTGCTGGATGTGGACGGCACGCTGACGGTCGGCTTCAAGCCCGAGACCTATCAGCAGACCTTCAAGGCCTGACCCCATGGCCAAGACCACCCGCGCCACGCAGTTTCTCGACAAGGCCGGGGTGGCCTATACCACCGCGACCTACGACTACGACCCGAATGCCGAGCGCATCGGGCTGCAGGCGGCAGAGGCGATCGGCGAGCATCCGTCGCGGGTGTTGAAGACGCTGATGGCGGAGCTCGATGGCAAGCCGGTCTGCGTCGTCGTGCCCTCGGACAAGGAAGTGTCGATGAAGAAGCTCGCCAGCGCCTTCGGCGGCAAATCGGCGGCGATGATGAAACCGGCCAATGCGGAAAAACTCACCGGCTTCGTGGTTGGCGGCATCAGCCCCTTCGGCCAGAAGAAGCAGGTGCCGACGGCCATCGAGATATCCGCCATGGACGAGGCGCTCGTCTACATGAATGGTGGCCAGCGCGGGTTGCAGGTGCGGCTTTCACCGCAGGATGCGCTGAGGGCGCTTGGCGCCATCGCGGCGCCACTGGTGGCCTGACCTTTGCCCATGGTCTGGACTTCGCCATCTTTCCCCTTAAGTCTGGCGTGACAGCCACAACAGGAATACCCCATGACCCTCCCCGATCTCTCCGCCTCCATCGATCCTTCCAAGCTCGACAAGCTCGCCGAGGTGGCGATCAAGGTCGGGTTGCAGCTGCAGAAGGGGCAGGACCTGGTGCTAACAGCGCCGCTCGTCGCCGTGCCCTTGGTGCGGCTGATCACGGCCCATGCCTACAAGGCTGGTGCTTCGACGGTGACGACCTTCTATTCCGACGAAGAGACGACGCTTGCGCGCTATCGCCACGGGCATGACGCAAGCTTCGACCGCGCGCCGAACTGGCTCTATGACGGCATGGCCAAGGCTTACGAAAACGGCGCCGCGCGCCTCGCGATCGCCGGCGACAATCCGATGCTTCTGGCGCAGGAGGACCCGACGAAGGTCGGCCGTGCCAACAAGGCGACCTCGATCGCCTACAAGCCGGCGCTGGAGCATATCTCGAATTTCGACATCAACTGGAACATCTGCTCCTATCCCAACCCATCCTGGGCGAAGCTCGTGTTCCCGGACATGCCGATCGAAGAGGCAGTGCGCAAGCTCGCCGACGCCATCTTCGCCGCCTCGCGCGTCGATCGCGAGGATCCGGTCGCGGCCTGGGCCGAGCACAATGCGGAACTGAAGAAGCGATCGACCTGGCTGAACGGCGAGCGTTTTGCCGCCCTCCACTTCACCGGTCCCGGTACCGATCTGACGGTGGGCCTTGCCGACGGCCACGAATGGCACGGCGGCGCGTCCACCGCGAAGAACGGCGTGACCTGCAATCCGAACATTCCGACCGAGGAAGTCTTCACCACGCCGCATGCGTTGAAAGTGGAGGGCCATGTCTCCTCGACCAAGCCGCTTTCCCATCAGGGCACGCTGATCGACAATATCCAGGTGCGCTTCGAAGGCGGCCGGATCGTCGAGGCGAAGGCCTCGAAGGGCGAAGCCGTGCTCAACAAGGTGCTCGACACGGACGAAGGCGCTCGCCGTCTGGGCGAAGTGGCGCTCGTGCCACATTCCTCGCCGATCTCCGCGTCCGGCGTGCTCTTCTACAACACGCTGTTCGACGAGAATGCCTCCTGCCATATCGCGCTTGGCCAGTGCTATTCGAAGTGCTTCCTCAATGGCGCCTCGCTCAGCCAGGACCAGATCAAGGCGCAGGGCGGCAACTCCTCGCTCATCCACATCGACTGGATGATCGGGTCAGGTCAGGTCAATATCGACGGCATCCGGGGCGACGGCTCGAAGGTGCCGGTAATGCGTCAGGGCGAGTGGGCCTGAGCGTTACTCCTTTCAAGACAACAAAAAACCCCGTCCTGTCGCCAGGGCGGGGTTTGTTTTCAGGGTCTATGTCCGTTCAGCGATAGTAGACGATCTTGCCACCGTTGAACGCGGTCTGGACCCACAGCACATTGTGCGGGGCGATGCCACGGACTTCGAGGGCAGCCGACAGGCTCGGATCTTCCGCTACCATGGCCTGAGCCAGCGCCAGGCTGTTGCCGGTCGGGTAGATGGCCTGCTGCGGGTAGGTGTGGCGATCAAAGCCGCCGCGATCAACGCGAATGGCGGTGACATTGCCGTTGTACTGCTTGCCGAACAGGATTTCACGCGGCGTCCAGCCGCCGGCCTCGACATAGGTCGCGGCACTGGCCGGGACGGTTGCGAGGGTTGCTGCAGCCATGGCTGCGGCGAGAACAATTTTCTTCATCATGATCATACTCCATAAGGCCGGATGCTTGGGAGCCCATCCGGTTTCATCGCACATGTGGCGACGATGCATATGGTTGTCTAGTATAATCACATGAGGTTGATCAATTGCGTGCAATTGATTTTGGAGACGCTGTGTTCAGCATGCGCCTCCGGGGTCCGCGCTCGGGCGATTAAGCCGCAGAGCCGGACGTGCAAGTCAACCCTGGCGGGCCTTGCGGGCTGCGTAGCGACGGTCACGCTCGGCCTTACGGGCGGCTTCGTCTTCGACAACGCGGGAGATGCGCGATGCTTCGGCCTGTTCGCGGGCGTCCTTTTCGGCACGTGCTTCTGCGACAAGGGCTTCTTCGCGTTCACGGGCTTCCCGTTCGGCGCGGATCTTTTCCTCGGCCTTCAGGCGGTCGCGTTCGGCATGGCGCTTTTCACGCTCTTCGGCACGGGCGGCCCGTTCGGCCATCCGTGCTTCGCGCTCGGGATCGGCTGCGGCGTGGGCCGCCTTGTAGGCCTGCAGCAATGCGGCCTTGGCGTCGGTTGCGGTGGTGCGGCGCTCGGCGAGGCCGTGGTCTCTCGTAAACTTCATAGATGGTCCAATCGCAATAGGGAGTGGGTTCAAGCAGTGCGCGCGCGTTTGGCGACGAGGGCCGCCGTTGCGCTTTCACGCGCTTCGCGTTCACGCGTCATACGAGCCTCGCGCAAGCGCTTGGTCTTTTCGTCGCGCGCTTCGGCAATCGTGTCCTGCTCGTCGAGCGCGCGGCCACGGGCGAGAAACTGCGACTGCGTCTTCGCGAAGGCGATTTCTGCGGTCTGCCTGGACTTTGTGAGTTGTTCGGTCATGTCGTCTCCTTTCAGGAGCGTGCCCTTCTAGGGCAATAAAAAAAGGCCAGGCGAACCGCCTGACCTTCCGTGGGATCGTGCCTTCGACAGTGCCAGTACATCCGTGGTCAAAGGAAAGCGGATCCCGGATCTATCAGGCTGCCTGCAGGTTGCAGGCCGACATCTTGCCCGACTTGTTGTCGCGCTCCATGTCGTAAGCCAGCTTCTGGCCTTCAACGATTTCGCGCATGCCGGAGCGTTCAACTGCCGAGATGTGAACGAATGCGTCCGGGCCGCCGTTGTCAGGCTGAATGAAGCCGAAGCCCTTGGTGGAATTAAACCATTTTACTGTGCCAGTGGTCATGATGAACCCTTTCATAGCGCATAGAGTGCCGCAGCGCGGATGCGCTGTGGAGGTAACGATTTTTGAAAGGAAGGTTCGACAGGGCGCGGGCTGTTCCGCGCGATAACCAAAGCTTAGCAAGCAA
>JAIXSF010000196.1 GCA_027484835.1 Rhizobiaceae bacterium
ACGGCGTTCGGTACGGCGCGGAAACCTGCCGAGCGGAATTCGGTCTCGCCCCAGCCCTCGAACTTCGACGGCACCTTGTCCCACCAGGTCGAGGCGCCCGGGCCGCCCTTGACGACTTCCATGTCGTTCAGGCGGAAGGAGAGGAGCACGGCCTTCTTCAGCCACTGATGCACGGTCCAGGTGCCATCTTCGCCGCGGGCGGCGACACGAACCTTGCCGCTGTCCAGAAGGTTGAGCGCCGTCTCGACGGCATCGCGGATCTCGCCCGTGGTGGTGGTCGAAACCGTATCGCGGTTGTCGAATGCCGCTTCGATAACGTGTTCGAGCTGGGTGAGATCGGAGGCGCTCATCTGAATTCCTTAAACTTCGTTGTCTACCGTGGGGATGGAAACGATCAGGATCTGATCGAAAATTCGCGCAAAGCTCTAGCGCATAAAGGGCTGGAAGAAAACAGCCGCAGGAGCTCTGCGTTTTGGAAAGGAAGAGGCATGGCACGGTGGAAAAACGGCAAGCATAGGCGCAAGGACGGATCCTGGGATCCCCTGAAGGACAGCTCGACCGACAAGCAGACGGCCGAGGTTATTCCCCGCACCCCACAATCGGCGTCGACCTCCTACACGCTTGCCTATGTCGACGATGAATTCCTCTGCCGCGAGGAGCTTCGCCCCGTCCGCCTGCAGCTCGAACTGCTGAAAACGGAGATGATCCTCACGGAGCGGAGCATCAAGTCGACGGTGGTCATGTTCGGCGGTGCCCGAATCCCGGCCCCGGGCGAGGCGGCCTGGGCGGCGAAGAACGATATCCAGAAGAAGAACCTGGAAGACGCCTCGATCTATTACGAAGAAGCCCGCAAGTTTGCCCAGCTGTGCTCGGCACAGGCAAAGAAGATGGACTACCACGAATATGTCGTGGTGACCGGCGGTGGGCCGGGCGTCATGGAAGCGGGCAATCGCGGCGCGTCCGAGGTCGGCGCACCCTCGGTCGGCCTCAACATCGTCCTGCCGCACGAGCAGGCGCCGAACCCCTATGTGACGCCGGAGCTCAGCTTCAACTTCCACTACTTCGCCATCCGCAAGATGCATTTCCTGATGCGCGCCAAGGCGATCACGATCTTCCCGGGTGGCTTTGGCACGCTGGACGAACTCTTCGAGACCGTGACGCTCATCCAGACTAAGCGCATGGCGCCGATCCCGCTGATCCTCTTCTCCCGCGCCTTTTGGGAAGACATCATCAATTTCCAGGCGCTTGCCGCCTTCGGCACGATTGCGCCTGAGGATCTTGACCTCTTCCAGTTTGCCGAAACAGCCGAAGAGGCCTGGAAGATCATCGCCGATTTCTACGACCTGAACGAAGAAGCGGCCCCGTAAGGGGCCGCCCGTTGTCTTTGTCGATCTTCTGGTGCGCTGCTTAGCGCATCATGATCGGCCGCTTCGGCATGTCGTCGACGCTGATGAAGCCGTCCTTGTCGCGGTCCATCCGGGTAAACATCCGGTCTGCCATGGCGGTTGCTTCCGCCTGGCTGATCTGGCCGTTCTCGTCGGTATCCGCAATCCGCATCATCCGGCCTTCGCCACGCATGCCGTCGGGACCCCGTCGATCTCCACCACGGTCGGCGCGTTCGTTGTGCCAGCCATGGCGCTTGCCGTCATGTCCTCGGCCATCCCGGCCCGGGCCATCGTCGTTCATCGCCTGCTCCTGCGGGGCGGCGCCGGGCGGTGGCGTCGGAGCATCGGCTTTCGCCGCTTCCCGCGCTGCCTTCCGTTCGGCCCGTCGGGTCTCCATGGCGGCCTTGCGCTCTTCGCGGATGGCCTCACGATGCTGGCGCATCTCGCCGGGCGTCAGAACGCCGTCCTTGTCGGCGTCGATCGACGCAAACAGCGCCGTGCCCGCAGCGTTTGCCTCTTCCTTGCTGATCTTGCCGTCCTTGTTGATGTCGTGCTGCTGCAGCATCTGGACGAACATGACCTCCGGGCCGCCACGGCCCGGACCGCGGCGCTCGCCGCGGTCTTGCGCAAACGCGCCACCGGCGGTCGTGCCGATCATGAGGGAGGCTGCCACGGCGGCCAGCGTCAGGGTCTTGCCGTTCATCTGGATATCCTTTCGATGCGTCGTTTCGATGGGATAACCGTAGCGGCGACAACCCGTCGCACCTACTTAACTCTCGGTAAGCTGCATGAAACTTTGGTAAGCTTGTCCTCAAGCGCGCTGCGGCAGCAGCGCCTGCAGGAAGCCGGTGAGATCGTCCGTGAGATAATCCACGGTTTCGGCATCCACATGTTCGACCCGCTCCCAGGTCTCTAGGATCGCAGTTCCCAGATTGCGCGGCACCAACAAGACCGTCTTCATGCCAAGCGCCTTCGGCACCGTCAGATTGCGTGGCAGATCCTCGAACATCGCTGCATGCTTCGTGTCGATCCGATTGAGGCTGGCGAACTTGTCGTAGGTCGCACCCGCCGGCTTCGGCACATAGTCGGCGGCGACGATGTCGAAGATGTCGTCGAAATGGTCGAGAATGCCGAGTGCTCGGGCGGCATCTTGCGCATGCGCGACCGTGCCATTGGTGAAGATAAATTTGCGGCCCGGCAGCTGCTTGATCGCAGCGCCCAGCGCCTCGTCCGGAAGCAGCGCCGAATAGTCGATTGCGTGCGCCCGCTCGAGGAACGCATTTGGATCGACCTTGTGATGCAGCATCAGGCCGGCCAGCGTCGTGCCGTGTTCGTGGTAGTAGCGCTTCTGCAGAAGCTTCGCCTCAGCCGGCTCGAGCTGCAACAGCTCCGACACGAAGGCAGTCATGTTCGTATCGATCTGCGCGAAGAGGTTGATGTGATGCGGATAAAGCGTGTTGTCGAGGTCGAAGACCCAATCGCGCACATGAGCGAAATCGGCAGGCGAGGGGATCTTGGCTGGGCTGTTCATCAGGTCCTCTTGGGGCAGTGCAGGCATCCGGCGACACCGGGCGCGTTGCCTCTAATTAGCATTGGTCGTGGCTTGGGGAAGTGCTATCTGGAAAAGATGGGAAAGAAGATGGCGATTTCGGCGATGGAACGGCTGGTGGTCCTGCAGGACCGCAAGCGCCTGCCGTCGCGCTTCCATCCGGTGAGCGCGGGTACCATTCGCCACCGTCAGGTCTGAGCCAACCGGCCCGCGCGCCAAGCGCTCATGGCCAACCCGCCACTCTTTCCGACCTCGCTGCAAGACCGCTGACACGCGCTGCGGCTATTCTGGACACTCTCTCATGGAACTCTGGGCCATCATCACGGTTGGCAGCGCCTTCCTGCAGAACCTCCGCTCGACGCTG
>JAIXSF010000118.1 GCA_027484835.1 Rhizobiaceae bacterium
GTGCTCGATCGCATGCCGACGCTCTGTCAGCGCTTTTTCGCCTCGTCGCCGACTAACATCAAGGCGTTGTTGCAGGAGTACATCGCGGCGGCGAACGACAAGGGCGAGCTTGACGTAGACGACGCCGATCTTGCAGCGCGCCAGTTCATCGACATGTCGACCGCAGGTTACTTCAAGAAGAAGCTCTTCAACGACATTCCTGTCCGGCCTGACGACCAGGAAATCGAACGCGTCGTTGACTCAGGCCTTCGCATGTTCATGAATTTTTACGGCCCGAAGCGCGAAGAAGCCCACGTTTGATACCTGATGGAACATTGTTCCATCGAATGACTTAACTGCCTGCTTGCCATTCCCGGCGATATGTCTCATGTCGTGGGATCCCATCCGTTTGATCAGCACGGAAGAATTCATGCAGGATATTCTCGTACTCCTTCAGGATCCCGCCGCCTGGGTCGCCCTCGTGACGCTCGTCGTCATGGAAGTCGTTCTCGGCATCGACAACCTGATATTCATCTCGATCCTCACCAACAAGCTTCCCGCCGAAATGCGGGAGAAAGCAAGGCGCATCGGCATCGGCCTTGCGCTCATCATGCGTCTCGCACTGCTGGGTACCGTCGCCTGGATCGTCCAGCTGACCACGCCTGTCTTCGAGCTCTTCGGTCACGGCTTCTCGTGGAAAGACATGATCTTGATCGCCGGCGGTCTCTTCCTCGTCTGGAAGGCCACCAAGGAGATCCATCACAATGTCGATCCCGTCGACAAGGAAGAGGATTTCATCGCCTCTTCCGCATCGACGACCTTCGCAAGCGCCATTGGTCAGATCCTGATCCTGGACCTTGTCTTCTCGATCGACAGCATCATCACAGCCGTCGGCATGACGCCCCATGTACCGATCATGGTCGTCGCCGTCCTCGCGGCCGTTACCGTCATGCTCGTGGCAGCCACGCCGCTCGCCAACTTCATCGAGAAGAACCCGACCATCGTCATGCTGGCGCTCGCCTTCCTGCTGATGATCGGCACGACGCTGATTGCCGAAGGCATGGGCTTCCATGTGCCAAAGGGTTACGTCTACGCGGCGATGGCTTTCTCCGCGCTCGTCGAAGTGCTCAACATGTTCGCCCGGCGAAAGCGCGAACGTGACCGCAAGGCCAAGGCCGCGGCGCACTGACACCAGCATTTTGCTCGAATAGGAAGGTCCGCCCAAGGCGGGCCTTTTTTGCTGTCGCGGCAGAGTTGCCGGAACCGATCACCGGTGGTCTTGATTGAAGCCTGCTCTGACGCCTGCCCGCACAGCCCGCATCCCGGAGCATCATGACCTACGATCAGATCCTCGCCTTCAGCCTCATCGCTCTGATGATGGCGGCATTCCTTTGGGAGAAGGTGCGCTACGACGTGGTCGCCTGTGTTGCTCTGGTGGCAGCCGTGGCGCTGGGGCTTTTGCCGGCATCCGAAGCCTTTTCCGGCTTTTCGGACGATCTGGTGATCATTGTCGGCAGCGCTCTGGTGGTCAGTGCCGGCGTCGCCCGCTCAGGCGTGGTCGATCTGGCGATCAAGCGGTTTTTCCCGGCGCTGAAGACGCTGCACGGACAGATGCTCCTGCTCTTGGTCACGGTGACCGTGCTGTCTGCCTTCATCAAGAACATCGGTGCATTGGCGATCATGATGCCGGTCGCCTTCCAGTTCGCACGGCGCTCCAATGTTCCGCCCTCGGTGTTCCTGATGCCGATGGCCTTCTCAGCCCTGCTCGGCGGGTTGATGACCCAGATCGGCACCTCGCCAAACATCGCGGTATCCCGCCTTCGGGAAGAGCTGACGGGGCAACCCTTCACCATGTTCGACTTCACGCCTGTCGGCGCAACGCTCGCTTTGGCCGGCATTGTCTTCCTGATCTTCTTCTATTGGCTTGTGCCGCGCCGTGAGAACCAGAACCCCTCGCTCCAGGAGGCGCTCGAGGGTTCGAGCTTTTCGACCGAGGCCATGATCCCCCGGCAGTCGCCCTACGCCGGCAAGACGCTGCACCAACTCCTCAAGAACTCCCACGGCGAGGTCACGGCCACTGCCATCCTGCGCGGACAAACCCGTCTGTCACCCTTTCCGGATGTCGTGCTGCTCGAAGAAGACACGCTGTTGCTCGCAGGCCCATCCGAGGCGCTCGACAGGATCGTATCGCAAGCCAACCTGAGCCTTTCCGGTAATCCGGAGGGTGCCACCAAACCCCGCGGCGACCTGTCGTCGGTCGAAGCCGTGATCGGACGCGGCTCCCCGCTGATCGGCCAGAGAACTGGCGAGCTCTCCCTCGTCCACACCCATGGCGTCAATCTTCTCGCCGTCAGCCGGCAAGGCAAGCGCATCCGCGAACGCCTCGGCCAGCTGACGCTGCGCTCGGGCGACGTCGTGGTCCTTCAGGGCCTGCGTCAGCAGATGCCGGCGATCCTGACCGAGCTTGGCTGCCTGCCGCTTGCTGAACGCGAGATCCTGCTCGGTACGAGCCGCAACATCTTCATCCCGCTCGCGATCCTTGCCCTTGCCATGGGCTCGACCGCCATCGGTATTGCGCCGGTCGCCATCGCCTTCTTCAGCGCAGCACTTGCCATGGTCGCCTTCGGCGTCATCCCGGTGAGCGAGGTCTACCGCGCCGTAGACGGCCCGATCCTCGTGATGCTCGCAGCCCTGATCCCGGTTGCCGATACACTGCGCACCTCCGGCGGCAGCGACGTGATTGCCGGCTGGCTGAATGCGGTCGCGGGTGGATTGCCGCCATGGGGCGCGGTTGCCCTGATCCTGCTGACAGCCATGGCAGTCACGCCATTCCTCAACAACGCCGCGACTGTTCTGGTGATGGCGCCCATTGCGGCGAGTTTCGCGACCGGCCTCGGTTACCAGCCGGAAGCATTCCTGATGGCGGTCGCAATCGGTGCCGGCTGTGATTTCCTCACGCCGATCGGCCACCAGTGCAACACCTTGGTCATGGGTCCGGGCGGCTACCGCTTCTCCGACTACCCGAGGCTTGGCCTGCCTCTGTCGACCCTGATCGTGCTGGTCTCCGTGCCTACATTGCTCCTGGTCTGGCCGGTGAACTGATCACCGGCAAAGAACCACGCAAAGAAAAACCTGTGTCGGCGGGACACAGGTTTTCCTTGGGGGCGGGGACTTGGGGGAGAGCGCCGGCCGGACGGTTAAGGGGCTCGTCTGCCATTTCGTTGGCCACGGGAAGAAACCGGAAAAACTCCCGTGTTCCCCTTGATCCGTCGCGTCCGGTTGGCACGGCCTGCGCTCTGTCCCAATAACGCCGCCACCGCCTTCAGGTTCCAAAGCTCCAAAAATTTTTTTGAAGTTTTTTTCTGAGCTGACGGCGCGACCTGCGAGATCCGTGGTTTTTCTTGACGCAACGGCCTGAATATGGCCTAAGGCCCAGCGGTGGAACCGGCTTGCGCATCGACGTTTACTCGCCTGTTTCCGGCCTGCCGCCACACTGATTTCGCACATTATCCCGATCCGGCGCACTGCCGGTCCCCTGCACGCACCACGAGCTGAGTTCATGACCAATTCCGGCGTCCGCGTCCGCATCGCACCCTCCCCGACCGGCGAGCCCCATGTCGGCACCGCCTATATCGCGCTGTTCAACTACCTCTTCGCCAAGAAATTCGGCGGCGAATTCATCCTGCGCATCGAGGACACCGACGCGACCCGCTCGACGGCCGAGTTCGAGCAGAAGGTACTGGACGCGCTGAAATGGACCGGTCTCACCTGGTCGGAAGGTCCCGATGTCGGCGGCCCCTATGGCCCCTATCGCCAGTCCGAGCGCAAGGA
>JAIXSF010000369.1 GCA_027484835.1 Rhizobiaceae bacterium
CATCGGATGGGCGGCGTAAATGCCTTCCAGCATCTCGTCGACGAAGTCGACCGGGTCGTTGAGAAACTTCTTCACTGTATCCTCCACTGTTACTTTTTGGGCTGACGCGTGACGAAGAAGGCAGCTGCGAGCAGAATGAAGCTGCCAACCACAAGCCGCTGCCAGGTGCTGGGAATCCCGACGAGGACAAGCACGCTGTTGATGACGACGATCAGGAGAACGCCGAGGATGGTGCCAAGAACCGTTCCAGTTCCGCCGGTAATGCGGGCGCCCCCCAGAACAACGGCTGCAATCACGTTGATTTCGGTGCCCACGAGATCGAAGGGATTGGCCTGTCGGTTGGCGCAGACATGGATGATGCCAGCGAGGCCGGCCAGGGCTCCGGCATAACCGAACAGGAAGAGGTGCACGGTACGCAGGCTATAGCCCAGCCGCTCGGCGATACTCGCATTGCCGCCGACGGCGAAGATTGCACGGCCCATCAGTGTTCGGTTGAGGATCCACCAGGTGAGGATCGCTGCTGCCGGCAGAACGAGGAAGTAGAAGGGCAAGGTGACCGTTGCACCATTTGCCGTTTCGAACTGCAAAAGCGGCATGCGGCCGAATGCACCCATCTGCGGCGGCAACGACATGATCCAGACGGTGCCAATGAAAGACAGAAGAAATCCCCGGAACAGATACTGGGTGCCGATCGTCACAATCAGGGACGGCACCCGCAGGTGATGAACAAGGAGGCCATTGATCACGCCAAGCGCGACACCGCCCAGCATCGACATCAAGATGATCAGGATCATCGGCGTCCCGGGCAGATAGGTTTGCACCAGGAGGGTCATCGAATACATGGTGAAGGCGGCAATAGCGGTAAACGAAACGTCGATGCCGCCAGCTGCCAGGATGACGAAGACACCGAGCGCAAAGAGTCCCATCACCACACTGGAACGGCCGATATCAATCAGTGTCGAGGGCTGAAGGAAGGCGGGATTTGCGATCGAGACTGCCACACAGATGGTAACCAGGAGTGCAAAAGTAATGGTTTCAGGTCGCCGCCGGATAAGGGATCCGATGCCCCCGCGACGAGAGGAAGACAGCGATACATCCGCTTTGGTAGTATTCATTGGTCAGCCACCTTCGCACTACCGAGCATAGCCCGGTACAAGTCGTCTTCGGATGCCGTGCCCGCATCAAACTCTGAAACGATCCGGCCACCGTTCATTACGAGAATCCGATCTGCGTTCTGCAGAAGCTCTGGCAGATCATCACTCACGACGATGAGGCCCATGCCCGACCCCGATAGCGACTGGATGACCCGGTAGATCGTATCCTTCGAACCGACATCGACGCCGACGGTCGGCCCATGAAGGATAAGCAGTCGGGGACGAATGCTGAGCCAGCGTCCGATGAGCACACGCTGCTGGTTTCCGCCTGAAAGCGAGCCGACCGGAAGATCGATATTCTTAGTGTTGAGGCGCATCTGGACCGACAACTCATCGGCAAGTTTTCTGCCCTTGTCGCTGTCGATCACGCCGATTGCATTGGTGAGATCCTTGACGACAAGGGCAATCTCGTTCTCGAGGATCGACTTGTCGAGGAACAGTCCCTCAGCCAGACGATCTTCCGGCACATAGCCGATCCCATACCGGATGGCATCAGAGGGTGACGACAGGCGGGCGGTCTTACCATCGATCGTCATCGTCCCGCTGGTGACCGGGATGACACCAGCAAGCGCCATGGCAAGCTCGTTGCGACCGGAATCGGCAAGACCTGTGATCCCGAGGATCTCGCCGGCATGGAGAGCGAGCGAAACTCCCTCAACATTCTCGGTTTGCAGGCCCTTGATGTCGAAAAACACATCGCCTGCGGGACGTCCCTCACGATAGCGTGTGGCCGTGATTGCGCGCCCTGTCATCAATTCGGACAGATCGTCCTTGGTATACTCTGCAATCGGGCCCTGGGCGACACACTGACCGTCGCGAAAGACGATCGCGTTGCCCCCGATGCGGTAGCATTCTTCGAGCTTGTGGGTCACGAAAAGCACGGTGACGCCTTCAGCGCGCAGCCGCTCGACCACATCGATCAGATTGTCGACTTCGCGCCGTGTCAGCGACGTAGTTGGTTCATCCATGATCACGAGCTTGGCGCGCGTTGCAATGGCACGGGCGATCGCCACGAGCTGCCGCGCAGCCAAGGGAAGATCGGCGACGATCTCCTGCATGAAGGCGCGGTCAGACGGCAGCCCGACGGCTTTAAGTGCTCGCGCGGCAGTTTCATTGAGTTTGCTCCTGCTGAACAGGCGCGCGAGCCGTCCCGCGGCCGAGACAAGCTGCTCGGTGAGGGCCACATTTTCGGCAACCGTCATATTCGGCAGCAAAGACAAGTCCTGGTAGACCGTCTCGATACCGGCGGAGAGGGATTGGATCGGCGTCAGCGCTTGGAAAGGCTTGCCTTCGAGAATGATCTCACCCGCCGACGGGGGATGAGCGCCGGACATGATCTTGATGACCGTGCTCTTGCCACAGCCGTTTTCACCGAGCAGGTGATAGACCTGTCCGCGCTCAAGCGTCAGGTTGATGCCCCGCAAGGCATGCACGCCTCCGAACCACTTCTGGATGTTCTCTAGTTTGAGCAACTCTTTCGGCTGCCCGATACTGTTTTGCATTGCGACCACGGAGCACGACCCTCATTTTGTCCGCAGCCTCGTCTCTGCTGCGGTCGTGTGACCGGGAGACTGTCTCCCGGTCACGGCTGCTGAGTTGGAGGATCAGAAGAGGAAATCCTTGTAGGTAGCCTTGTCGGCGAGAACCATGCCGTTGCCGACGACGAGCAGGCCCTTGCCGGCGCCCTGCTTCACGCTGACCTTTTCATAGCCGGGCACGCCGAGATCCATGCCGTCCGTCAACTCCTTCTTTTCAAGCAGGAGCTTAGCGATGGTGTTCATCGCCATGCCCGCCTTCTGCGGATCCCAGAAACCGATCGCGGTAATGGCGCCGGATTCGAGAAGATCGGCAGACGGATTGGGAAGACCTGTACCAACCAGGCAAATCTTGCCGCTCAGACCGGCTTCGTCGATCGCGCGACCGACGCCCAGCACGTCATTGCCCGCAGAGGTCTGGAAACCCTTGATGTCAGGGTGCTTACGCAGGATTTCCTTGGCCTTTTCGTAGGTGGCATTGGCGTCGTCGAAGGATTCGTTGTTTGCATCAACGAGCTGCATGCCAGCGTATTTCTTGGCATTTTCCTCGCCGGCACCGACCCACTGCATATGCGTGCGGCTACCAAGCGAACCGACAAAGGTCGTCCACTTGCCTTCCTTGCCCATGCATTCGGCGAGACGTTCGTTGAGGGCTGCGCCGTAGTCGGCGTTGTCGAAAGCTTCGACATTGGCATTGGTGTTCATCTGGTTGTCGGCTTCATGGGTGACCACCACGATACCGCGTTCCATCGCACGCTGGAGCGTACCTTCAAGCACAGCCGGGTCCATCGGCACGACAGCCAAGGCGTTAACACCCTTGGCCACGAGATCGTTGACGATCTGGAGCTGCTGGGCGGAGTCGGCCGTTGCCGGACCGCTCTGGCTGGCGACCACGTCGGCATTCGCCTCCTGGAAGGCGACAACACCGGTGTTCATACGGTCAAACCACGGGATACCGCTGATCTTGACCACAGTTGCGATGACGGGCTTCTCCTGAGCCACAAGCGCACCGACCGAGCCTCCCAGCGCGACCGCCGCAATTGCGGTTCCGACCATCATTTTCCTGGTAAACGAGTTCATGCTTTCCTCCACAAGTTTTCCCTCGATTTGTTACTTCGGCGATTGAGGGACCGACGCCGAAGGATCTTCAGAGCGACGCATCGGTGCGAAGAAGCCGATCACGTCGTAACGGCCGACCGCGAGGAAGGTGAGAAGCAGGGCTCCCCAGGCAAAGTCGCGGACAAAATTGGAAAGACCGCCAAAATTCAAAAGGCTCGACATGAGCTGAAGCGCAACGGCGCTCAGTACGACGCAGAC
>JAIXSF010000168.1 GCA_027484835.1 Rhizobiaceae bacterium
CGCTTCGGACAGGCGGCCGGCGCCGCTACGGTCATGACCGCGGGGACGGAACTCTGCCGCCGGCAGGACGTGCTGGATCTCTTCAATCGTTCCCGTAGCTAACGCTCCTTCTGGCTGTTGGCAGACGCGGGAAAACAATTCAGCGATCATTTTATAACTTGTCAGTTTTTATCAAGTTTTATATGGGGAGAGCAGCGTAAGGCTTGCAGGCCTGCGGTTTTGATCACCAGTCAATAAGGAGCTCCCAATGCCGTTCATTCATTCGGGACCTTCGCTGAAGCGATTTGGCATTTTTCTCGTCGTTGGGCTTTGCGCCGCCAATGCTGGCGCGCAGCAGGCGCCTGCAGGTTCTGCATCGCCCGCGTTCCCGACTGCGGTTGTCACTCCTTCAGAGGTGTCTTCGGACCCTGCGCTTTCCACCGGCACCCCGACTGGGACGTCCGGGAGCGTGACCCAGGTGGTGCCAGCCGTTAGTGCTCCATCTTCCGCCGAGCCTCCGCCAGTCGAAGCCGACAACACGCTGGGTCATGATCTTTCGCCGGAAGGCATGTTCATGGCCGCTGACTGGGTCGTAAAGTCGGTGATGATTTTGCTGGCGCTCGCCTCGGTGCTGACCTGGACAGTCTGGCTTGCGAAGTCGTTGCAGCTCTTCGGCGCACGGGCGCGGGCGAAACGCGGACTGAAGGCAGTGGTCCAGGCGCGGCAGCTCAAGGATGCGCTGGCTCTGCTGGAACATCGCGGTGGCGTTGTCGCGACCATGGTGCGCGCCGCCCAACACGAGATGAGCCTGTCCGATACGACGATCGACAATGTCGGTGGAGCCGGAGTGAAGGAGCGCGTGGCCTCCGCACTGGCACGGATCGAAGCGCGCGCTGGTCGCCAGATGTCCAAGGGGACAGGGGTTCTGGCCAGCATTGGCTCAACAGCGCCGTTTGTCGGTCTCTTCGGCACAGTCTGGGGGATCATGAATTCCTTCATCGGCATTGCCGAGACCCAAACCACCAATCTTGCCGTCGTTGCGCCCGGGATCGCCGAGGCCCTGCTCGCGACGGCCGTCGGCCTTGTTGCCGCTATTCCGGCCGTCATCATCTACAACGTCTTTGCGCGGTCTGTGACCGGTTACCGCCAGCTGCTCGCCGATGCCGGTGCCGGCATCGAGCGGCTGGTCAGCCGCGACCTCGACTTCCGCAGAAGTGCCCGGATCGCGCAGGCGAGCCAGGCCATGTCCATCGCGGCGGAGTGAGCTAATGGCCGGCGGTATCAGAGAAAACGGCTCGAGCGACGATCTGGTCGAGAACCACGACATCAACGTCACGCCCTTCATCGATGTCATGCTGGTGTTGCTGATCATCTTCATGGTCGCCGCCCCGCTCTCGACGGTCGACGTGAATGTCGACTTGCCCGCATCCAGCGCAAAGCCTGTCGAGCGACCCGATGAGCCGGTCTATGTCACGCTGAAGGAGGATATGAGCCTCTCGCTCGGGAACGATACCGTTGCTCGTGAAGCGCTGGGCGTCTCGCTTGACCGCATCACCGACGGCAACAAGGACGCCCGGATTTTCCTTCGGGCCGACAAGACGGTTTCCTATGAGAAGTTCATGGAAGTGATGAACCTTTTGAGGGATGCCGGTTATCTGAAGATCGCTCTGGTCGGTCTGGAGAGCATGCCCGCTCCTGCTTCGGTCGACACCAGCGCCGCTGCACCTTCGGAGCCGGCGCCATGATCGAGCCTCGCTCCACAGGACGTCTTGTCGGTGAGGGGCTGTTGTGGACCGCGGCCGGCGTGTTGATCTTTGCGGCCCATGCCGGCGCCGTGGCGGTGCTGCTTCGCGAACCGGAGATAGTCATCGCCGATAGCGGTCCGCCCCCTGCGATCATGATCGAACTGGCGCCCGCGCCTGAGGCTGTGATCACCGAAGAAACCGAGATTTCCCATGAGCAGGTCGATTCCGAAGAGGTGAAGACCACCAGCAGTACGCCGCTTCCAGAACCCATTCCCGAGCCCATCGTGCAGCCTCTGCCCGAGCCTTTGCCACCAGAGCCTGAGCCAGAGGTCGCCGAAGCCTTGCCGGAACCGCCGCCAATCATCGAGCCGGAACCCTTGCCCGAGCCGGTGCCCGAGATCGACCCAGTCGAGCAGATGGTGTTGGCGGCCCTGGAAAATGTCGAGGTTCCTATCCCGACGATGCGCCCGCCTGTGCCGAAGCCTGTGCTTGAAAAGAAGAAGGAACCGGTTCCTCAGAAAGTGGTGAAGAAGCAGCTCGTGCCGCCGCCAGCGTCGCAAACCGCTCGGAAGGCCAAGGCAGAGGTGGTTCAGTCGAACCGCAACGCGGCCGCGACCACCGCCAGTGGCGCCGGACGCAGTGTGTCACCTGCCAAATGGCAGTCACGGCTGATGTCTCACTTGGAACGCCGCAAGCGCTACCCGAGTGGAGCCCGCAGCAATCGCGAGGAGGGGACCGTCTATGTCCGCTTCCGCATCGACGATTCCGGCAATGTCCTGTCGGTATCTCTGTCGCGTTCTTCCGGCTATCCGACGCTCGACAACGCTGTGCTGGACATGGTGCGGGCGGCATCTCCGGTTCCCGCGCCTCCTGTCGGCGTCAACAAGACAATCACAGCCCCGGTTCGCTTCAACCTGCGCTGAAATTGCTCAGGCAACTCGGGCATGCCCCGCTTCTCAGAAGCAAAAGGGCCGGTGGATTTCCACCGGCCCTTTGCATGTCACTCGATGTCGAACTTGACGCCCTGCGCCAGCGGCAGGGTGCGACCGTAGTTCACGGTGTTGGTCTGGCGGCGCATATAGGCCTTCCAGCTGTCGGAGCCGGACTCACGGCCGCCGCCGGTTTCCTTCTCGCCACCGAAGGCCCCACCGATTTCCGCACCCGACGGACCGATATTGACGTTGGCAATGCCGCAATCCGAGCCACGGTCGGAGACGAAGGCTTCGGCTTCGCGGATGTCGTTGGTGAAGATCGACGAGGAGAGGCCCTGCGGCACGTCGTTGTTCAGCGCCAGAGCGTCGTCGAAGTTCGCATACTTGATGACATAGAGGATGGGCGCGAAGGTTTCCTCGACGACCGGGCCGCACTGCTCCGGCATCTCGACGAGGGCCGGGCGCACGTAGAAGGCGTGGGCTGCCTCATCGGCGCGGACGCGGTCGCCACCATGCACCTTGCCGCCATTGGCCTTTGCGGCCTCCAGCGCGTGCTGCATCCGGTCGAAGGAGCCCTTGTCGATCAGCGGCCCGATCAGATTGCCGGCTTCCAGCGGGTTGCCGATGGTCACCGAGCCATAGGCCTTGATGAGGCGCGGAACCAGCGTGTCGTAGACGCTTTCATGCACGAAGAGACGACGCAGCGTGGTGCAGCGCTGGCCGGCGGTGCCCATGGCTGCGAAGGCGACGCCGCGCAGAGTCAGGTCGAGATCGGCGGTCGGGCCGACGATGGCGGCATTGTTGCCGCCGAGCTCCAGGATCGAGCGGCCGAAGCGGGCGGCGACACGCGGGCCGACGGCGCGACCCATGGCGGTCGAACCGGTTGCCGAGATCAACGGGACCTTCGGGTGATCGACGAGGATCTCGCCGATGTCACGGCCGCCGATCAGGAGCGTCGAGAGGTTGGCAGGCGCCTTGCCGCCCTGCGCGTTGTAGCGCTTCACGGCCTTTTCGAAGATCGCCTGGGTGGCGATGGCGGTGAGCGGGGTCTTTTCCGACGGCTTCCAGATCGTGGAGTTGCCGCAAACAAGCGCGAGCGCTGCATTCCAGGACCAGACGGCGACGGGGAAGTTGAAGGCCGAGATGATGCCGGTGACGCCGAGCGGATGCCAGGTTTCCATCATGCGGTGTTCGGCGCGTTCGGTCGCGATCGTCAGGCCATAAAGCTGGCGCGACAAGCCGACGGC
>JAIXSF010000124.1 GCA_027484835.1 Rhizobiaceae bacterium
ACTATGACGGTCTGCGCGAGCTGGGCTCCGGCCTCGGCACCGCCGCCGTCATCGTCATGGACAAGTCGACCGACATCGTGAAGGCGATCTGGCGTCTCTCGGCCTTTTACAAGCACGAGAGCTGCGGCCAGTGCACGCCGTGCCGCGAAGGCACCGGCTGGATGATGCGCGTGATGGAACGCATGGTGAAGGGCAATGCCCAGAAGCGTGAAATCGACATGCTATTCCAGGTGACGAAGCAGGTCGAAGGCCACACGATCTGTGCACTCGGTGATGCGGCTGCCTGGCCGATCCAGGGCCTGATCAAGCATTTCCGTCCGGAGATGGAAAAGCGTATCGACCAGTAAACAAACAACGCGATCGCCCACGGGGTGGTCATGGAAGCGGCAGAGTAAGGGACGACGGGGATGACAGGCTCTTCGGACAAGGGCGGGAAGAAGGGGCCGGACGAACCGGCATCCGACGCTCGCGCCCCCGAAGGCCTCGAAGACCTAATGACCAACCCGGCGGCCGCCATGGCCGCCGCCACCGCTTTCGGCTTCGGTATGGCGGCGCAGATGGGCAAGCTCTTTCTCGGCTCCATCCAGGGCGCCATGGAAGTGACCGGCCAGATCGCCCGGCAGCTGGAAGAAGAGCGTAAGGCGGCGGAGGCCAAGCCGGCAGCCGAGCCCGAGGTCAAGGCCGAGGCGCCGGTCGTGAAGGTTGAACCCGCGCCGGCCCCGGCGAAGGTCAAGTCGGAAAAGGCGGCGCCGCCGCAGGTGAAGGCGAAGGCTGCGAGCCCGGCAAAACCGGCGGTCGCCAAGGCGGTAACGCCGAAACCGGCACCGAAGGCCAAGACGGTGGAAAAGCCGGCGGCGGTACCGAAGGTGAAGGCGAAGCTTGAACCCAAGGTCGAGGTTGCTGCTCCGGCACCGAAGCCGAAAAAGGCTTCCGGCAAGGCCGACGATCTGAAAAGGATCGATGGCATCGGGCCGAAGGTCGAACAGGTCCTGAAGGGCAGGGGGATCACCCGCTTCCAGGATCTGGCTGAGATGGAAGAGACGGCGCTGAGCGCGCTGGACAAGGAATTGGGTCTCGACGGCCGCGTGCTGCGAGACGACTGGGCAGGTCAGGCGCGCCGGTTGGCGGGCGGCAAGGCTCGGTCACGAAAGTGAGACTATGGTCCGGCCGCGCGGGGGCGATGCGCCGGGCTTGAGGGATAAAACCGGCAGCGTTCATCCGGTGCGGACGAGCGCTGTCAGTCGCGGCAGGAATGTCACGGCAGGATGCGCGGAAGCGTGAGGCAGGAAGGCGAATATGGCTAAGCTGAAGATCGACGGCAAAGAGATCGAGGTTCCGGATCATTTCACGCTGTTGCAGGCGTGTGAGGAAGCTGGCGCCGAGGTTCCGCGGTTTTGTTTCCATGAGCGGCTGTCGGTCGCCGGCAATTGCCGCATGTGCCTTGTCGAGGTGAAGGGTGGCCCGCCGAAGCCGGCAGCCTCCTGCGCCATGGGCGTGCGCGACATCCGCGGCGGCCCGAATGGCGAACTGCCGGAAGTCTTCACCAACACGCCGATGGTAAAGAAGGCCCGCGAAGGCGTGATGGAATTCCTGCTGATCAACCACCCGCTGGATTGCCCGATCTGCGACCAAGGTGGCGAATGCGACCTGCAGGACCAGGCCATGGCCTTCGGTATCGACAGCTCGCGCTACACTGAAAACAAGCGCGCCGTCGAAGACAAGTATATCGGACCGCTGGTCAAGACCGTGATGAACCGCTGCATTCACTGCACGCGTTGCGTCCGCTTCACCACTGAAGTTGCCGGCATCGCCGAGCTCGGCCTGATCGGCCGCGGCGAAGATGCCGAGATCACCACTTATCTCGAGCAGGCGATGACGTCGGAGCTCCAGGGCAACGTGGTCGACCTTTGCCCGGTCGGTGCGCTGACCTCCAAGCCCTTCGCCTTCACCGCCCGTCCGTGGGAACTGAACAAGACCGAATCGATCGACGTCATGGACGCCCTGGGTTCGGCGATCCGCGTCGACACCCGTGGCCGCGAAGTCATGCGTATCATGCCGCGCGTCAACGAGCAGATCAACGAAGAATGGATCTCCGACAAGAGCCGCTTCGTCTGGGACGGTCTGAAGACCCAGCGTCTCGACCGCCCCTACGTCAAGAAGGACGGCCGTCTGCAGCCCGCCAGCTGGGCGGAAGCCTTTGCAGCGATCAAGTCGGCTGTCGCCTCGACCTCGGCCGACAAGATCGGCGCCGTCGCCGGTGACCTTGCTTCGGTCGAAGAAATCTTCGCGCTGAAGTCGCTCGTCAATGCGCTTGGCTCGTCGAATACCGACTGTCGCCAGGATGGGACGGCACTTGATCCGTCGCTCGGTCGCTCAACCTATCTCTTCAACGCCGGCATCGAAGGCATTGAAGCTGCTGACGCAATCCTGATCGTCGGTGCCAACCCGCGCTACGAAGCAGCCGTCTTGAACGCTCGCATTCGCAAGCGCTGGCGCCGTGGTGGACTGCCGATCGGCGTGATCGGTGAAGGTGGCGAGCTGCGCTACCCCTACGAGTATCTCGGTGCTGGCACCGAAACGCTGGCGGACCTCGTCTCCGGCAAGAACAGCTTCGCTGAAACTCTGAAGGCTGCAAAGAACCCGTTGATCATCATCGGTCAGGGCGCTTTGATCGGTGCAGAAGGCAAGGCGGTGCTTGCAAACGCCGCCAAGCTCGCAGCCGATGTCGGCGCCTTCTCGGACGAGTGGAACGGCTTCGCCGTCCTGCACACAGCAGCCGCCCGCGTCGGCGCGCTCGACCTCGGCTTCGTGCCGGGCGAAGGTGCCGTTGCTGCCGGTCAGATGCTGTCTTCGCTCGACGTCGTCTTCCTGCTCGGCGCCGACGAACTCGACTTCTCCGCCAAGACTGCCAAGTGCGTGGTCTATATCGGCAGCCACGGCGACAACGGCGCGCACCATGCCGACGTCATCCTGCCGGGCGCGACCTACACCGAGAAGTCGGGTACCTGGGTCAACACCGAAGGCCGCGTCCAGATGGGCAACCGCGCCGGCTTCGCGCCGGGCGAGGCCCGCGAAGACTGGGCGATCCTGCGCGCACTTTCCGACGTGCTGGGCAAGAAGCTGCCGTTTGATTCGCTGTCGCAGCTGCGTGCCAAGCTTTATGAAACTTACCCGCATTTCGCCGGGATCGACGAGATCGCGCCGGGCTCTTCGGCCGATATTGCTGCACTGGCGAAAAAACCCGGGAAGATGGGCAAGTCTCTGTTTGCGTCGCCGGTCAAAGACTTCTATTTGACGAACCCGATCGCGCGTGCTTCGGCCGTCATGGCCGAGTGCTCGGCATTGGCCCGCAACAACTTCAAGGCTGCGGCAGAGTAAGGGCAGGGGACCATGGATAATTTTGTTTCCACCTATGTGTGGCCGGCGGCCATCATCGTCGGGCAGTCCCTGCTGCTGCTCGTCTGCCTTCTGGTGTTCATCGCCTACATCCTTCTGGCCGACCGCAAGATCTGGGCGGCCGTTCAGCTGCGTCGCGGCCCGAACGTCGTTGGCCCCTGGGGTCTGTTCCAGTCCTTTGCCGACCTTTTGAAGTTCGTCTTCAAGGAGCCGATCATTCCGGCCGGCGCCAACAAGGGTGTCTTCCTGCTGGCGCCGCTCGTTGCCGTGACCTTGGCGCTCGCGACCTGGGCCGTCATCCCGGTCAATGCCGGATGGGTGATCGCCAACATCAATGTCGGCATCCTCTTCGTCTTCGCGGTTTCCTCGCTCGAAGTCTACGGCATAATCATGGGTGGCTGGGCTTCGAACTCGAAGTACCCGTTCCTCGGCGCGCTCCGCTCCGCAGCCCAGATGGTGTCCTACGAAGTCTCCATGGGCTTCGTCATCGTCACCGTCTTGCTCTGCGTCGGCTCGCTGAACCTGACCGATATCGTGCTTGCCCAGAACACCGGTCTCGGCACGATGATGGGTCTTCCGGCCTCGTTCCTCGACTGGCACTGGCTGGCGCTCTTTCCGATGTTCGTGATTTTCTTCATCTCGGCATTGGCGGAAACCAACCGTCCGCCCTTCGACCTTCCGGAAGCTGAATCCGAACTCGTTGCCGGCTTCATG
>JAIXSF010000005.1 GCA_027484835.1 Rhizobiaceae bacterium
ATCGGCCCCATCTGGGTCTTCCTGCTCAAGCAGCGTCTGCCCTTTGGCATGATGAAGGATGGCGCGCTGCCCTGGATCTCCACCATGGCCACCAATGCCGGCATGGTCGCCATGGCGGCGCTGATGATCTGGCTTGCCGGTCTCGATGCCTTCCTGATCGTGCATCTGCCGATCGTCCTGCTCGCAGGCGCACTCGGCATCTGGCTCTTCTACGTCCAGCACCAGTTCGAAGACACCCATTGGTCGAACCCTCCGGAGTGGCAGTTCCAGCACGCCGCTCTCCACGGTGCCTCGCATTACGACCTGCCCTGGGGGCTGCGCTGGCTGACCGGCCATATCGGCGTGCACCATGTGCATCACCTGTCGAGCAAGATCCCCTTCTACCGTCTGCCGGAAGTCCTGCGCGATCACCCGGAGCTGAAGACCATCAGCCGCATCACGCTGAAGGAAAGCTTCGCCTGCGTGAAGCTCGTTCTCTGGGACGAAGCCCGCGGTCGCCTCGTTTCCTTCCGCGAAGCCCGCCGGATGGCCGTGGCCGTCTGATCCTGCACGACAGCGTCAAACATCGATGCGCCCGTTGCTTAAGAGAGCAGCGGGCGCTTTCTTTTGGGTGGTCCAAACGAGACCTCGGCTCAAGCTTTCGCGCCCGTCTCCCACCCCGCCACCCAGAGCTTGCGCAACCGATCCCCCTCACGCCGAAAATGCACGCCGGTCGTCCGGCAGTCCCGGATCCGGTCGACGCGAAAATTGCGGATGGCTTCACGCAGTTCGCACCAGCCGACGATCACAGCCGACTCGGCATAATGGATCACGGCGATCGGCCGGATCCGCCGGGTCGTCGCCTGCTGCTGTTCGTTGATGTAATCGATGTCGAGCTTCTCCTCGTCGCGGATTGCCCGGCGGATCATCGAGAAGTCGATCGTCTCCGGCGGTTCCGCCGCCCGTCCCCAGGCGAAGAGCGAGCGCGAAACGATCGCGTCACGCAACGGGCCAGGGACCGCTGCGGCAATCTTGTCGAGCACCCGCGCCGACGCCTCCCGCAACTCCTTGTCCGCCGTGCGTTTCGTCAGCGCCATGCCGAGCACGATCGCTTCCGTCTCCTCCGCCGTGAACATCAAGGGCGGCAGGTGAAAGCCGGGCCGCAGGATATAGCCGATGCCGCGCTCGCCCTCGATCGGCACGCGCATCGCCTGAAGGGCGGCGATGTCGCGATAGATCGACCGCTGCGTGACCTCGAGCTTTTCCGCGATCTGCTGCGCGGTTATCGGGTGGTCAGAAAGGCGTAGGATCTGGATGATCTCGAACAGCCGGGAAGCCTTGCGCATGCGATGCCCTCGTCACAACTGACACAACTCTGTCAGTTGCTCCCCTGTATAGCATGCCGCAACAGGCTGAAAAACAGATGAAATCTGGGAAAGCCAGGCACCGAACCGCTGAGACAACTGACATGACCTACGCCGAAAACCTCTGGCTCTTTACCCTTCTCCTGGCGGGCATCATCGTCGTCCCCGGCATGGACATGATCTTCGTCATTGCCAATGGCCTGACCGGCGGCCGACGCGCCGGGATCGCGGCCACCTCTGGCATCATGCTCGGCGGCGCGGCCCACACGCTGTTTGGCACGCTCGCCGTCACGGCACTTTCGACGCTCGTGCCGCAGCTTGCCGCTCCGATGCTGGTGATCGGCGCCGCCTACATGATCTGGATCGGCTACACCTTGGCGAAAAGCGCCATCGTCATCGACGGCATCGAGGCGTCGAAGCTGCGCCGCACGGCCCGCATCTTCACGCAAGGATTGATCACCTGCCTGCTTAACCCCAAGGCTTGGCTTTTCATCCTTGCCGTTTATCCGCAATTCATGCGCCCCGAATACGGTCCCTTCTGGCGTCAGGCGCTCGTCATGGGCGCGCTCACCATCGTCCTGCAGGCACTCGTCTACGGCGGGCTGGCGATCGCGGCAGCAAAAGGGCGGGATGCGCTCACCTCCAGACCACGGGTGACGATCTGGATCGGTCGAGCTGCCGGCTGGCTGCTGGTGGCAGTGGCGGCACTGATGCTCTTGGAGGGTTGGCGGAGTGTGTGAGACCTCGGCCAGAATGGCAGAGGTCGCTAAAGCCCGACCGCCTTGCGCAGCGCCTCGTTCATCCTCGATTGCCAGCCGTCGCCGGTCGCCTTGAACCGGTCGATGACCTCCTGGTCGAGCCGAATGCTGATCGCCTTCTTCGGACTTTCCGTCCGCGGCCGCCCGAGTTTGCGGTCGATCGAGGCGGCCAGATCGGGGAAGACTTCCCGGAAGGGGCGCAGTTCGGCAATCTCCATCTCAGTCATCTCGGGGTTGTCGGAGACCTCGTCCCAGTCGGCACGGCTATAGCCCCGACCTTCCCGAAAGCCATCTGCCACAGGCTTTGTCTTTTTCATCGCAATGCCCTCCGCTCGGCCTGATTTGCGGCCCGCATGGAAATCACAGATAGTCCCTCGGTTCCGAGCCGAACGAAAATCACGGCGATTGTGCCATCCGCCAACCGCCCGATGGCCTGCAGTCTGCCGCGCTTGGCGGGTCTGATCAGAGCACGCTCGAAGAACTCGAGCGACAGGTCGGCGAAGTCCAACCCGTGCTTGTCGATATTCGCCAGCCGCTTCGGTTCATCCCAGACGATGATCATAGTTTATGTATATACGGAAATTCCGCAAGCCGGCATCCCGCCTTTTGAGGGGAATGCGGCTCAGCCCCGCTGTGGCAAGAGAATCACCGCAGCCCCGATCAGACAGATGGCAGCACCCGTCAGGTCGAACCGGTCCGGCCTCTGCCCCTCGATCAGCCAGAGCCAGACCAGCGAAGCGGCGATATAGACCCCGCCATAGGCGGCAAAGGCGCGGCCCGCCGCCGCGGACGGCACCAGGGTCAACAGCCAGGCGAAGAGTGCCAGCGAAAGCATCCCCGGCACGAGCCAGAGCGGTGAGCGGTCGAGCTTCAGCCAGGCCCAGAAGGCAAAACATCCGGCGATTTCGGCAAAGGCGGCAAGCGGGTAGAGGACGAAGGTCATGGCTCCGATCCTGCCACGAGCGGCATGGGAGCGAAAGGGCAGGGGGAGAGGCCGGCAGGATCAGCCGGAGCGGCCCTGCAGGTTCAGCACATGGCAGACGCGCGGCAGAAGATCCGCCTCTTTCGGGAAGCAGACGAAGAAGCCCTGCACGCTGTCGAAGCCGAGCTGCACTGCACTTTCCATCTGGTCTTCGTTTTCGACGCCGGCGGCGGTCACGATCAGGCCGAGATCATGGCCGAGTGCGATCACATGGCGCACGATCGCCTTGTCGACCGCGCTGGTGAGCGAGCTGCGCATCAGCCCGTGATCGATCTTTAAGCGGCGGAAGGCGTGGTTGCGCAGGGCCGAGAGGCCGGCATGGGTCGCCCCGAAATTGTCCATCGCTAGCGAAAAGCCGCAGTAATGCAGCCCCTCCAGCGCAAGCCCCACCTGTTTGGCGAGCGGCCCGTAGAAGGCAGGCTCCGCCACCTCGATTTCCAGCATCTCGGGGGAGAGGCCGAAATCCTGCACCATGTCGCTCAGCCGCAGCGCAAAATCGCCGGCACAGAGATCGAAGGCAGTCGCATTGACACTGATTCGCCCAAAATCATGGCCTTCTGCCCGCCAGCGCGCCGCCTGGCGCAGCGTGGTCGAAAGCACGAAGTCGCGGATCGAAAGTGAGAGCGACGGATCGCGAAAGACCGAGCGGAAGTCCTGCGCCGCCGCCAGCTGTCCCGGACCGAGCCGCCAGCGCAGAAGCGTCTCGACGCTGTCCACTTCGCGGTGATCGACCGAATAGATGGGTTGATAGGTGAGCTCGAAGCGACCGCGTTGCAACGCGCGCTTCGCATTGTTGACCAGAACGATATGATCCAGACTGCTGTCCAAGCTCGACCCCACGGAACCCCCGGGCGCATGCTCGGGAATTGTATCAGTGTCGAGTGTATATCAGGGATGGTTGCACGGAGGTGAACAAAAACTGGGGATGAATGGCGAGCTTTCGTCACTCAGTTCTTGTGTTTTGCCGAAAAACTGCAGCCATCAGCCCCGATCGGATCTCCGCTTTTGTCGTCCCGCCATCATGCAATCAGCGTCTGGGCGATCTTGAAGCGCTTCTCAGTTTGCCCCGCCTTGTCCTGCGGTTTCTCGAAGTGATGAACGAAGACCTCCACCGCTTCGAACAGACTGTTGGTCGCCATGAACCGCTCCCGATGCCTCTTTTGATGAGGCTTGGCGATCTCGTCCAGCATGATCGCGATGTTGCGCCCGGGGTCTTTCAATTCTGCCTCGTCGAACCCGGTTCCCACACCACCGTTCTGGTTCAGTTGGAAGAGCCCGAAACTGCGTTCGCCGTTCAGATTTTCCGCCTTCGGGTTTAAGCCTGATTCGGCGATGGCATTGGCGATTGCGGCAATCTGCTGGACTGTCCCGAAACCCGCCTTGGCGAAGCTGTCGGCAATCAGGCTGGCGATCTCGCGACGGGCAGCCGGGATGCGCGGGGAGTTGAAGTTGATGCCCACCACGGTCGTTGCAACTCCGAAGCGCTCACTGGCCTTCGCAATGCGCTGGTCCACCTCCTGGCGAACATGGCTGCGGCTCGCCGCAAGGGCAGTCTGCAGTTGCGTAGCGATCAGACCAAGCGACGTCGAACCGTCCTTGGACAGGAGTGGTTTGTCGCGGTCATCCAGGTTTGCGGGGTCGATCTTCTCCATCTGGGCTGTGTCTTTTGCCTTCGAAACAAGCGTTGCCAGATCGGTGGAAGGCTTGAGGATAGCGACCACGGCCGCCTCCGTGCCCAGAATCTGAGCCAGGAGCAGTTCCGTCATGCTGGGCTGACGGGCCAGCCGATCGGCGATCGCCCGCTGCCGTGTCGAAGCCATGCCGGCAAACGCCATCAGTTGTGGGCGCCACCGGGTAATGTCGGAGGCGGGAAACTCCATTTTCCATTCCGGCTGAACTGCATTCAATGTCCATTCCTGCTTGGTAAAGCCGATCGGGCCGAAGCGCCGGCCGTCTTCGGTGACGCTGCCGGACACATTGCTCCGGAGCTGCGCGACGGCCATCAGATAGAAGGCATTGATATCGAAGACGCCGGCAAGGTCGACACATTCCCAGGCCACCTGCTCGCGGCTGAGCGGACCCAGCGAGTCGGAGGTCTTATTGATAGCTCCATCGCTGACCCAGCCCTCCGGTCCGGTCTCCTTGATCCGGATTTTGGTCCAGGGAAGCGCGCTTTTGTCATCGAGCACGTCGACGCGTGTGCCCTCCCTGACCGTTGCGAGCGCGACGAGGCCGCCGGCTGTTTCTCTGAGGGTCCGGTCTGCAATCATGATGGCCATGGACTTGTCCTCCTGATGAACCTCACTGCACAAGTAGGCGGGCTGCTTGTCCCGCATTGAACGCATCTTTGACGCCACGCTCGGCACAGGGCTTGCCGCCGGCCAGCGCTGCATCGTCGGCGAGCATGGCCACCTCGGAACTGGAGAGCCCGGTTGCCTCGAAGTCCTCACGTAACGATCCCCGCCCGCGCAGGAACTCGCGGATGGCCATATCGGTCTCCGGTCCTGCCTTGCCGTCGCTCGGCGCGCAGACCAGGGTCTGGATAGCCTCCAGCCGATCCGAGGTGATGGCATCACTGAACCGCTTGAATTCGGGCCGGACATTTTGTGGTGGTAGAGGCTTCGTCACGCTGCTTGGCTCCTGCAAGGCTGCCGCGACAACCGGATCGCGCACGCTGCCGATCTGGATCTCGACACTGCCGCCGCCTGTTGCTTTGACCGGCACGGCTGCGGCTGCGCTGACATGCTCGACGAGCGAAGCCTCGATGGTCGCCGGCAGGCAAAGATCCAGATAGCCTCGGATATAGCCATAAGCTTCTGCCGGTGTGTCGATCTCGCCCTTCTGTGCCTCCACTCCCCTGCGATAGGCGCGTGTGAGTTCGCTGACGAAGGCCTTCGTGGTCGCGGGCGGCAACTGATAGAGATAGGTCCCGCTGACAATGTCCGTCAGGCTCGAGGTTAAGCCGAAGGCCTGTGCCACGACAGTGATGGAAAGCTGGGACGCTTTGGTGGCAAAGAGGATGGCATTGGTGGTCTGCCCGCCCACCGAAAGCGCAGAGCGGATCGCATCCTTGCGCCGGTTGAGCTTGAAGAGCCGATCGAAATAGGCCGAGCAGGCGTCGTCGACATAGTTGAAACCAGCAAGGGTGACGTCATGCCAGCCGGGTGTCACGCCGCCATAGCCGGCATCCCGTCGGAGGGCATCCAGCACGAGCTGCCGATTGCTGCTGGCCGATTCGACGCTTGCGCCGTTCAAGACGGGTGCGATCCCCTCGGTGAGATCGAGCGTGCCGTTGCATCCCACGAGAAGAACAGAAAAAATTGCAACAGAATACGGTGCGCGCGGTCGTGTGACCGCTCGTGAATGAGCCATCATGTCCCCCGGCCGCAGGAAAGCCCCCGCGTCTGCCCGCGTTCATCCGAAAGAAGAACGCCGCCTAGGATAGAGAATACAGAAAGCTGCACGCATGTAAACTACGCGTGTGCTTTTCAATAGAATATATCTAAGGTTGTATTTGCTTGCGCATGTCAGTCGGGGGGCGAAAACCCGCACCGTTCTCTGTGTTTAACGCCTGAGGCTTCCGAGGATCCCGCGCACGAGTGCACGGCCAACCGAGGTGGCAACTGAGCGGGCCGCACTTTTCATCGCCGCCTCGATCACTGTCTCGCGCTGGTAGCCGGAGCTGCGCTTGGTCGTGCGCCCACCCTCGGTTTCCTGTGGCTCATCGCCGAAGCCCGGAAGGGTCCAGCGGCCAGCAGCGCTATCGCCGTCCTCGGCTTTTTCTTCCGCAGCCCGCTTGGCAGCCTCGGCCTCGGCTGCCTTCTTGGCGCGGGCGTTCAGGATCTCGTAGGCCGATTCCGAATCGAGATCGACGTCATACTGACCTGCCACCGGCGAGAGGTTCATCACCTTCTGCCGTTCGCCATCCGTGATGGGCCCGACCCGGCCAGACGGCGGGCGGATCAGCGTCCGCTCGACCATGGAAGGAATGCCCTTCGCCTCCAGCGTAGACACGAGTGCCTCGCCAATGCCGAGCTGGGTGATTGCGGTTGCGCAATCGAAGGCCGGGTTCGGCCGGAAGGTATCGGCTGCGGTCTTCACGGCCTTTTGCTCACGCGGTGTGTAGGCGCGCAGCGCATGCTGCACGCGGTTGCCGAGCTGCGCGAGCACGGTTTCCGGAACGTCGAGCGGGTTCTGCGTGACGAAGTAGACGCCGACCCCCTTGGAACGGATCAGGCGAACCACCTGTTCGACCCGCTCGATCAGGACCTTAGGCGCGTCGTTGAACAGAAGGTGGGCCTCGTCGAAGAAGAAGACCAGCTTCGGCTTGTCGAGATCGCCCACTTCCGGAAGTTCCTCGAAAAGTTCCGAGAGCAGCCAGGGCAGGAAGGTAGCGTACAGGCGCGGGTTCATCATCAGCTTGTCGGCGGCGAGGATGGAGATCGCGCCTCGCCCGTCATTCGTCGTGCGCATGATGTCGGTAACGGCAAGTGCCGGCTCGCCGAAGAAATTCTCTGCACCCTGCTGCTCGAGGATCAACAGGCCGCGCTGCAGGGTGGCGATGGAGGCCTTGGAGATCAGGCCGAACTGGCTGGAAAGCTCCGTGGCGTGCTCCGCCATATAGGTCAGCAGCGCCTGCAGGTCCTTGAGATCCATCAGCGGCAGTCCGCCCTCGTCGGCGATCTTGAAGGCGATGTTGAGCGCCCCCTCCTGGGCTTCCGAGGCGTTCATCAGCCGCGAGAGGAGAAGCGGTCCCATTTCTGCGACGGTCGTGCGGACCCGGTGGCCCTTCTCCCCGTAGAGATCCCAGAAGATCACGGGGAATTCGGCAGGCGCATAGTCCTTGAAGCCGATCTGCTCCACCCGCTGGGTGATCCAGTCCTTCGGCTCGCCCATGGCGGCGATGCCGGAAAGGTCGCCCTTGATGTCGGAGGCAAACACCGGAACACCCGCTTCCGAAAAGCTTTCCGCCAGCACCTGCAGCGTCACCGTCTTGCCGGTGCCGGTCGCGCCGGTGATGATTCCGTGGCGGTTGCCGTATTTCAGCGCCAGATATTCGGCCTTGTTCAAGCTCTCGTCCGGATTGCGGCTGGTGCCGAGATAGAGCGAACCTTCTTGCAGCATGCGGACGTTTCTCCCATTCGTCATCAGGACTTCAGCTTGCTCTTATAGGAGGAGTGTGGAACATCGACAACGGCGGATGTCTTGATCGGTGACGTCCCCGGATCGGTATTGCATCGCCAGCCACAACGGTCGGGCAGGGGAGAGCGCGAAACGGCGGGCATTGCCGCTGCGCGGCCCGCAGCCGGGCGGAAAGTCGGGGGCAGGGGACAGCGGTGGAGCCCGGGTCCATCCCCGGCATTTTTCGCCGCAGCCGGAGCACGGTGCTTGAGTTCGCCAGGAACATCCATTACGTTGACGTTAACGTCAAAAATCGCCTCAGGAGGACTTCGAGAATGAGCGAAATCGTCACCCGCATCGCCGACAACGTCGGCATTTCCCCGGAAAAGGCCGAAACGGCGCTGGGCATGATGCTCGGCTTCCTGCAGCGTGAAGCCGCTGACGGCCCGGTCGCCCGCATGATCGAAGCCATCCCCGGTGCAGCCGAGCTGGTCGCCAAGCACAATGGCGAAGGTTCGGGCGGCGGCGGTCTGCTCGGCGGCCTGATGAGCGCCATCGGTGGCGGCGGCATCATGGGTCTTGGCCAGCAGCTGATGTCTCAAGGCCTCGGCATGGGCGAAATCTCGACGCTCGCCAAGGAAACCATGGCGGTTGCCCGCGAATACGCCGGTGCCGACGTGGTCGACGAAGTCGTTGCCTCGGTCCCGGGCCTGAGCCAGTTCGTCTGAACTCGCTCCAGTGACTGCCTGAAACAACCGCCGGATGCAAATCCGGCGGTTTTTTCATGGCTGCGTCTCGGTGATCTTTTGCACGTCAGAGCTTTATCGGGTTGCACTGTCAATCAAGCCGTGTTTCGCGCCTGCGTCGGGCCATAATCCCAAGAAAATATCTCGATTTCCCATTAAATCAGGCTGCATAAGAAAACTCCTATTCAACCTGTTCGGGGAGGCGCAGAAGTCTCCCGTTTGACGTTTATCAGTTCTTACAATCTGCAATCCAACATTCAGTAACCATTAACGCGCCCGTGGTTCACTGGCGGAAGATCGTTTCTAAGGGCGCCGACGATGTTGAAGAACTACCTGAACGCGAACAAGCTTGCCGACGATATGAAAGCGATCTCCGCCGCCCAGGCGATGATCTGGTTTTCTCCGGACGGCACCATCCTCGATGCCAACGAGAATTTTCTGAAGACGCTCGGATACGGCATCGATGAGATCGTCGGCAAACATCACCGCATCTTCTGCGAGGACGCCATCCGCCACTCGCCCGACTACCAGCGCTTCTGGTCGGATCTCGCCGCCGGCAGGTTCCAGAGCGGCCAGTTCCGCCGCCAGAGCAAGGACGGTCAGGATGTCTGGATCGAGGCGACCTACAATCCCGTCTTCCACGGCGGTCGGGTCGTGCGCATCCTGAAGATCGCCTCTGACATCACCGCCAGCAAGATCGAGGCCCTGCATGACGGCAATCGTCTGCGGGCGATCGACCAGTCCCAGGCGATCATCGAATTCGAGATCGACGGCAAGATCGTCGAGGCGAACGACAATTTCCTGAAGGCCATGGGTTACGACCGGGGTGAAATCATCGGCCAGTATCACCGCATGTTCTGTGATCCGGCTTACACCGCAACCGCCGACTATGCCCAGTTCTGGGAACGGCTGCGCGCCGGCGAGTTCATCGCCTCGAACTTCGTCCGCTACGGCAAGGGTGGCCGCGAAGTCTGGATCCAGGCGGCCTACACCCCCGTCTTCAATTCCCGCGGCAAGGTCTACAAGGTCGTCAAGGTTGCGGCCGACATCACGCCCCGCATGCGCGCGGTGAAGATCATCGGCCAGGCAATCAAGCGCCTTGCGGATGGCGATCTCACCCTTCGCCTGACGGAGCCCGTTGATCCGGTCCTCGAAGACACCCGCCTCGATGTCAACACGGCAGCCCAGGCGCTGGACGAGACCATGACCGGTATCGTGCGGGCTGCCCAGGCGCTTTCCGAAAACGCAGCCGTCATCAGTGACGTCTCGAACAGCATCGCCTCGAATGGCGAACGCCAGGCCTCGACAGTCGAGCAAACGGCCGCAGCGCTTGAAGAGATCAACACGACCGTCAAGGACACCACGCATCGCACGCTCGCCACGACCCGGCTGGTTGGCGAAACGCGCTCGAATGCCGAAGCCTCCGGCATCGTCGTCACCCAGGCGACGGCCGCCATGGACGAGATTGCCGGCTCGTCGCGCGAGATCGAAAACATCATCGGCGTGATCGACGAGATCGCCTTCCAGACCAACCTTCTGGCGCTCAATGCCGGCGTCGAGGCGGCGCGTGCAGGGGAGGCCGGCAAGGGTTTTGCCGTCGTCGCTCAGGAGGTCCGCGAACTTGCGCAGCGCTCGGCCAGTGCCGCCAAGGACATCAAGGCACTGATCGCCAAGGCGTCGAATGCCGTCAAACACGGCGTCGCCCTGGTCGACAAGACGGGTCATGCCCTGCAATCGATCGTCGATCAGGTCCAGGAAATCGACGGCAATGTGGATGCGATCTCGAATGCCGCGCGCGAACAGGCGCAGGGCATCGGCGAAATCAACAGCTCGATCAACATGCTCGACAAGGTGACCCAGCAAAGTGCCGCCACTGTCGAGGAGGCGAGCGCCGCGGCAAATTCGCTGGCCGAAGGCGCCCGTGACCTTTACGCCCTGGTATCCCGCTTCCAGACCTCGGTCGGAACCGGAACCGGAACCGCCCCGACACGCAACGTCGGTCGGGCAGCCTGACGGGCGGCCCGCAGGCCCGTCATTTCAGAACCCGAACGGGAAACGCTGGCGCGAAACCGAACCGCGCCGGCGTCCCGTTGCATGCGTACCCCATGATCTCCGTCTCGATCGCGCCCGCCGGCTTGCTCCGGGCGCCCTTACCCTCTCGCTGACGATCACCGCCCGCCGCGCGATTTCCCGGATGTCGCGGGAACGAAAATCTTCCGCCCCTCGTTGAGGAGGGGACAGGTGCAGCAGCAACCCACGGGAGATGCGACAATGACCGACCAGGAGATCAACAACCGCGAAAACGGCGTCCGGAAACTGGGCGATCCCTCGGAAGCAAACGGCCGAGAAGCCGGCCGCAACGATGCGGCAGACGGCGAACGTGCCGACCAGCCGGATGATGCAGGCGAAGACAGCACCCGTCACGATGCGGTGCGCGAAGCTCGACGCCTTGGCGCCACCGACGTCTATCTCGTCGATCAGGACATGGAAGACATCGGTGAGCGGGAAGATCAGGACGGTCCCGACGGCCGCCCGTCGCCGCTTGCCAATGCCGACAATGCGGAGCGCTAAAGGTCGGCGCCTGCCGCGCTGAGGCAGGCGCGGGAAAGGTCCGGCAATTCCCCGGCACCTTTCCGCCTCTCGCGCGTTGTCCACCCGAACAAGCCCCGCCGAACCATCTGGCCCCGGCGAATGACAAGGAGATCACCCATGCAGCATTTCGATCTGACCGCCATGACCGAAGACGAGCTCGACCGTTTGATTTCCGATGCCTCGCGCGAGCGTGAGACACGCAGTGCACCCGGCGAAGACGCCCGTGTCGACGGCGGCGTGCGTGGCCAGGATGTCAACGATCCCAACCATGGCGCAATCACCACGCCGGCACCCCACCAGGTCCGTGAACACGGAGCCGAAGGCCTGCAGCCCGGCGCCCGCGTCGAGGGAACCCAGGTCATCGACGCGGATGAAGCGCAGTCTCGTGACCGCATCGAGGATGCCGCTCGCCGCGTCGTCTGATCCGTTAAAGCATCGGCTGGCCAGCCCCCCCTCCAAGCCCCCCGGCCAGCTGCGGCCGCCATGCATCTCTCACCCCCGGAGATGCATGGCGGTCTTTTCGTGTTCATATCCGCGATCCGGTTTCAGAGCGTCGCGCCCTCCGGTCCTTCCCCGACGATCAAGCCGTATGACCGCTGATTGCCAGCGGCGCCGCCAGGCGCTAGACCGCTCAGGTGATCACCGCACTCGCCGCCTATCTCGCCTTGTTTCTGGCCGCTTTCCTCGCCGCGACGATCGTCCCGGCGCAGTCGGAGGCCGTGCTTGTCGGATTGATCCTGGCGGGCGATCAACCGCTCGGCACACTGCTTTTGGTCGCGACCCTCGGCAACGTCCTCGGCTCGGTGGTCAACTGGCTGCTTGGCCGCTTCATCGAGCATTTCCGGGATCGTCCGTGGTTTCCCGTTGCACCGGACAAGCTCGCCCGCGTCGAGGCCTGGTATCGCCGCTTCGGCATCTGGTCGCTGCTCTTGTCCTGGGTGCCGATCATCGGCGATCCCCTGACGGTCGTGGCCGGCGTCCTGCGCACACCTTTTCTCACTTTCCTGGTCCTGGTGACCATCGCCAAGGCCGGCCGCTATGCAGTGCTCGCCGCCCTGACGCTCGGACTGATGTGAAAAAAGGTTAGGGGCTGGTCAGTCGGTAAACTTCACGCCGGCTTCCCGGGCGGCGGAGATCAGCGCCTTGCGGCCGTCTTCTTCCTTGGCCTTGCCCTGGGCGACCGCGCTCAAAACCAGAAGTGCCTTGTCCAGCTCATCGCCCTCTTCTTCCGGCCAGTCTTCGATCAGCGCCCAGGACGCGCCGAGAGAACAGTCGACCACCACGTCTTCGCCCTCTTCGCCGATCCCGTGCAGGATGACGGGCTTGCTCCAGGTCTTGCGCATCGGTCTCACTTCCTCGTCTCGTGTCTGTCCTGCCGCAGCTTGGTGCCAGGATCGGATGTCGCGTCTCCATAACCGAGAAATCCGCCCTTCGCCATGTTTTCTCGAAGTC
>JAIXSF010000188.1 GCA_027484835.1 Rhizobiaceae bacterium
GATGCGCCGACGGCGCGGATCGAGGTCGGCACTGCTTTTCACCAGTCCAGTCATCTTGGCATCCTTCCAATTCTTGCGCCTCTATAGAGCAGCGACCGGCAAATGTCAGCTTGCCAAACGGGCAAATAACGAGGCATTTTGCCCCCATCATGCGTCCCCATCTTCTCGATCCCCTGTTTGCCTCCGTCGCCTCGCTCAGCGGAGTGGGCCCCAAACTCGCCCAGCTTCTCGCCACACTGCTCGGGCGCGAGGATGCCGAGGATGCGCGGGTGGTCGACCTCTTGTTTCTCGCACCCCACAGGCTGATCGACCGGCGACACCAGCCGGGCATTGCCTATGCGAACCAGGGATCGCTGGTGACGATCACCGGCCGCGTCGACCGGCATCTGCCGCCGCCGAAGGGCAAGAGCAACCTGCCCTACCGCGTAATGCTGCATGACGAGACGGGGGAACTGGCGCTCACCTTCTTCCGCGTCAAGGGCAACTGGCTGGAAAAGGCATTGCCCGTCGACGAAGTCGTCATGGTCTCTGGCAAAGTCGACTGGTTCAACGGTCGCGCCTCGATGGTGCATCCCGATCTGATGGTGAAGGCGAGCGAGGCGGAGAACCTGCCGCTGGTCGAGCCGGTCTATCCGCTGACAGCGGGGCTCGGACCAAAGATCCTGCGCAAGGCGGTCGAGGCAGCGGTCGAGCGCATGCCCGAATTGCCGGAATGGGCGGATGCGCCGCTCGCCACGAAGCAGGGCTTTGCGAGCGTGCGCGACAGCCTCGTGGCGCTCCACAATCCGCGCGACGAGAAGGATATCGACCCTCAAGCGCCCGCCCGGCGCAGGCTCGCCTATGACGAGTTCCTGGCCGGCCAGGTGTCGTTGGCGCTTGTGCGGCAGAAGCTTCGGCGGGTGCCGGGCACGCCGATCAAGCCGACGGGGGAGTTGAGTGGGAAGATCCGCTCCACCCTGCCCTTCACGCCGACCAACAGCCAGCTGGCGGCGATCGACGATATCCTGAAGGACATGGCGTCTGACCAGCGCATGCTGCGGCTGGTCCAAGGCGATGTCGGCGCCGGCAAGACGCTGGTGGCGCTGTTTGCCATGGCGGCAGCCGTCGAGGCGGGCGGACAGGCGGTGCTGATGGCGCCGACGGAAATCCTGGCGCGGCAGCATCATGCCACACTTGCCAAGCTCGGCGCGCCGGCTGGTCTCAGGATCGAAGTGCTGACCGGCCGCACCAAGGGCAAGGAGCGGGAGGCGATCCTGGAGCGTATTGCGTCTGGCGAAGCGCAGATCGTCATCGGCACGCATGCCCTCTTCCAGGACACCGTTGCCTACAAGAACCTGACGCTTGCCGTCGTCGACGAACAGCATCGCTTTGGCGTTCATCAGCGCCTCAGGCTCACCTCCAAGGGCATCTCGCCGCATATGCTGGTCATGACGGCAACGCCGATCCCGCGCACGCTGGTGCTGGCCGCCTTCGGCGACATGGACGTCTCCAAGCTCACCGAGAAGCCGGCGGGTCGCAAGCCGATCCAGACGGTGACCGTACCGACCGAGCGTGTGCCCGATGTCATCGAACGGCTGAGGGCCGCGATCGCCGAGGGTAAGAAGGCCTACTGGATCTGCCCGCTCGTCGAGGAGACGGAAGAAAGCGAGCTGATGTCGGCCGAGGAGCGGCAGTCGGTGCTGGCGCAGTTTATCAAGGCGCCGATCGGGCTCGTGCATGGCCGCATGTCGGGGCCGGAGAAGGATGCCGCCATGCTTGCCTTCAAGAATGGCGAGACGCGGCTGCTGGTGGCCACCACCGTGGTCGAAGTGGGCGTCGACGTGCCCGATGCGACGATCATGGTGATCGAACATGCCGAGCGCTTCGGACTCGCCCAGCTGCATCAGCTGCGCGGGCGCGTGGGCCGTGGCGACGAGGCGTCGAGCTGCATCCTGCTCTACAAGGGGCCGCTCGGAGAAACCGGCAAGGCACGGCTGTCGATCCTGCGTGATTCGGAAGATGGCTTCCTGATCGCCGAAGAGGATCTGAAGCTGCGCGGCGAAGGAGAATTGCTGGGTACTCGCCAGTCAGGGACGCCGGGCTTCAAGATCGCCAGCCTCGAGCATCATGGCGATCTATTGGAAATCGCCCGCAAGGATGCGGCCTATCTGCTGGAACGAGATCCGGAACTCACCTCCGCGCGTGGGCAGGCGGTGCGCACGCTCCTGTATTTCCACCGTCGCGACGAGGCAATCCGGTTCCTGCACGCCGGCTAGGAAAAACAGTTATGAGCGACCGGCGCGCTTGGGCGGTTCAACAGGCTCTTCTGCGTCGAGTTCCCGAAATGCAGCCATGGCATCTGCCACCGTCGGCTTGTAATCGGGCGTGACGAGGCCGGCCGAGATCAGGAGTTTCACCCCCTCCTCGGGGCTCATGTCGAGCAGCATCAGCTTGCTGCGCGGCACGAACATCAGGAAGCCGGCGGTCGGGACAGGCGTCGGCGCGAGAAACACGGCGACCATTTCCTCGCCGTCCTGGTTAAGTTTCGCTGCGATTTCGCCCTTGGCATCCGAAGAGACGAAAACCAGCGCCCAGGTGCCGGCACGCGGAAATTCGATCAGACCGACCTTCTTGAACGAGTTGCCCTGTTCTTTCAGCACCGTCTCGAAAATCTGCTTGGTGCTCTTGTAGACGGTGCGCACCAGCGGCATCCGGTTGAGGATGTTCTCGCTGTACGAGACGATCGAGCGGCCAATGAGGTTTCGGCCGAGAAAGCCGATCAGCGTGATGAAGACGATCGCGATCAGCAGACCGGTGCCGGGCACGGCGAACTTCAGATAGGCTTCCGGATTGTAGCGGTCTGGCAGATAGGGCTTCACCCAGCTATCCGCCCAGTGGATGAAGGTCCAGGTCAGGTAGATGGTGATCGCCATCGGCGCGCAAATGATCAATCCGGTCAGGAAGTTGTTCCTGAGCCGGGTCGCCATCGAAATCCTGTCAGAGCCTTCGGTCATGCCCACCATTCATTGTGCAGCGCCGTAATGCTTCGGACAATGCAGGAGCGCAACTGGCAGCGCAAGAGCAAGAATTAGGGCGGGGCCCGCCCTACCCGATCCTCACTCGACCGTGACGGATTTTGCGAGGTTGCGCGGCTGATCGACGTCCGTCCCCATGAATACAGCCGTGTGATAGGCGAGCAGCTGGATCGGGATCGAATAGATCATTGGCGAGACGATCTCGGCGACCACGGGCAGGACGATCGTTGCCATGGTGTCGAGCTTCGAGGCGGCCGCGCCCTTCTCATCGGTGATGAAGATGATCTTGCCGCCGCGGGCTGCCACTTCCTGCATGTTCGACACGGTCTTCTCGAAGAAGCGGTCGAAGGGGGCAATGACGATCACAGGCATGTTTTCGTCGATCAGCGCGATCGGGCCATGCTTCAGCTCGCCGGCGGCATAACCTTCGGCATGGATATAGGAGATCTCCTTGAGCTTCAGCGCGCCTTCGAGCGCCAGCGGATAGCTGGTGCCACGGCCGAGATACAGCACGTCCTTGAACTTGGAGAGGTCGCGCGACAGGGCCTCGATCTGCGGCTGCACCGCATTCAGCACCTGGCTCATGATTCGCGGCATCTCGGCGAGGCTCTTTACGAGCTGCTTTTCTTCCGCTTCGGTGATCGTGCCGCGGGCACGGCCGGCGGCAAGTGCGAGCGAGGCAAGCACGGCCAGCTGGCAGGTGAAGGCCTTGGTCGAGGCCACGCCGATTTCCGGGCCGGCGAGGATCGGGAAGACAGCATCCGATTCGCGGGCGATCGTCGATTCCTTGACGTTGACGACCGCACCAATCTTCAGGCCGTTGTCCCGGCAGTAGCGCAGCGAGGCGAGCGTGTCGGCTGTTTCACCGGACTGCGAGATGAAGAGGGCCGCCTGATCCTTCGAGAGCGGCATTTCGCGGTAGCGGAACTCCGAGGCGACTTCGATCTCGACCGGCAGGCGGGCATAACGCTCGAACCAGTACTTGCCGACGAGGCCCGCCAGGTAAGCCGTGCCGCAGGCGGAGATGGCAAGGCCGCGCAGGTTGGCGAAATCGATCTCGTTCGCGGCCTCGCGGACGCTGTGATTGGCGAAGTCGACATAATGCGACAGCGCATGGGAGATCACTTCCGGCTGCTCGTAGATCTCCTTCTCCATGAAGTGACGATGGTTGCCCTTGTCGATCATGTAGGCGGAGGCGGAGGAGATCTGTACCGGACGATCAACCGGATTGCCGTCGATGTCGAAGATATGCGCGCCCTGCTTGCCAAGGATCGCCCAGTCGCCGTCGTGCAGATAGGCGATGCGGTTGGTGAAAGGCGACAGCGCGATGGCATCCGAGCCGAGGAACATCTCGCCATCGCCGAAACCGATCGCAAGCGGCGGGCCCGAGCGGGCCGCCATGATCGTCGAGGGATCGTCGTTGAAGATGACGGCGAGCGCATAGGCGCCGGTCACGTGGCGCAGCATTTCGTGCATGGCTTCGCGGCGGCCAAGGCCCTGGCGGCGATATTTGGCCAAGAGCTGAGCAACGACTTCGGTGTCGGTCTGGGTGGTGAAGACGGCGCCTTCGGCGGCCAGTTCTTCCTTGATCTCGGCAAAGTTCTCGATGATGCCGTTATGAACGACGGCCACGCCATCGACGAAATGCGGATGGGCGTTCACCTCGTTGGGTACGCCGTGGGTTGCCCAGCGGGTGTGGGCGATGCCGATATTGCCGGGCAGCGGATCTCCGGCGAGCTTCGTCTCGAGATTGAAGAGCTTGCCTTCGGCGCGACGGCGGTCGAGCTTGCCGTCGTTGATGGTGGCGACGCCGGCAGAATCATAGCCGCGATATTCGAGCCGCTTCAAGGCGTCGACCAGACGCTCCGCTACAGGCTTGTTACCGACAATGCCGACGATGCCGCACATGCAATTCTCCGTTTCGTATTCATCACGCGGCCTTTCCTAGCGGTTCCGCCGCAATAGGCAATCGCGCGCCAAGTCAAATTGCGTTTCGTCTCGTAATGCAACGCAGCATTACAAGCGGTGAAGACTGTGTTGACGCTGTTACTTGGCGGCTTTCTTCGCTGCCTTGATTGCGAGGTTGCGCTCGCGGATGACGGCGGCGCGACCCGGCTTCATCTCCTGGCGGGCGCGGCCGAAGGCAAGCGTATCCGCCGGAACATCTTCGGTGATGACGCTGCCGGAGGCGATGAGCGCGCCATCGCCGATTTTGACCGGGGCCACCAGCGAGGAGTTCGAACCGATGAAGGCCCCTGCCCCGATATGGGTCTCGTGCTTGTTCACGCCATCGTAATTGCAGGTAATGGTGCGGGCATCGATGTTCGTTTCCGCCCCAACGACGGCGTCGCCGATATAGGTCAGGTGATTGACCTTGGCGCCCTTGCCGATCTCGGCCTTCTTCACTTCGCAGAAATTGCCGACCTTGGAGCCTTCGGCGAGGTTGGCACCGGGACGCAAGCGCGCGAAAGGCCCGACGGTGGCGCCGGCAGCGACATGAGCGCCTTCGAGATGCGAGAAGGCATGGATGACAGCGCCGCCCTCGACCGTGACGCCCGGGCCGAAGACAACATTGGGCTCGATCAGCGCGTCCTGGCCGATCACCGTATCGTGGCTCAGAAACACCGTTTCCGGAGCAATCATCGTCACGCCGGAGACCATCAGTTCGTGCCGGCGGCGCTCCTGCCAGAGGCGCTCAATGACGGCGAGTTCGGCGCGGTTGTTGCAGCCGGTCAGTTCGCTCTCGGGCGCATCGACAGCGACCGCCTTGCCGCCCAGCGCACGAGCGATCTCGACGAGGTCGGTCAAGTAGTATTCGCCCTTGGCATTGTGGTTGCCGATGCGGCTCAGAAGGTCGAGCGCCTTGCGGCCATCGATCGCCATCAGGCCGCTGTTGCACCAGGTCACCTGACGCTCGGCGTCGGTTGCATCCTTTTCCTCGCGGATGGCGATGAGTTCACCATTCTCGACGAGCAAGCGGCCGTAGCCGGTTGGATTTGCCGTGTGGAAGCCGATGACCGCCACGTCGGCACCGCCGGCGAGCGCTTCGCGCGCTGCTTTCAGCGGGGCTGCGGTGATCAGCGGTACATCGCCATAGGCAACCAGGATCTCGTCATAGCCGCGAGCAATCGCCTCCTTGGCCATCAGAACAGCGTGACCGGTGCCGAGGCGTTCGGTCTGCAGCACACTTTCCACGGACAGCCCCTCGATCGAGGCGGCCTTTTCAACCTTCTCGGCATCGCGACCGAGAACCAATGCGACATCCGAGACGCCGGAGGCTGCAATCGATGTCATGACATGAGCGATCATCGGGCGGCCACCCACCGGATGCAGAACCTTGGACATCGAAGACTTCATCCGGGTGCTGTCGCCAGCAGCAAGGACGATGGCAAGGCATGTGCTGGTCATGGATCACTCCGGGCATGAGATAGGGGATTCTCACTAGCGCCCACGGCGCCTGGCTGCAAGACCATCCCGGACGTCACGTCCTGATGGCGGACGCATCGACGGCCTTCAAGGCTGCGATACGGCCAAGCTCGACCACCTTTTCCGTTGCTGCACGGGCGGCGTCCGGGTCGCGATTCTCGATCGCTTCGACGATCGCCAGATGGGTCTCCGTGATCCTCTCGCCGCGACCCGAAAGGTTCGGGTCGAAGGCCAGCGTGAAGGCACCGTCGAGTGAGGCTCTCAGGAACCCGATCATGCTTTCGAGGAAAGGATTGGCGCCAGCCAGGGTCAAGAGCACATGGAAGCGCAGATCCGCCTCAGCCTGGCTCTTCCAGTCGAGCGCATTGTCGCCGAGGAGATCGGCGTAGCGCCGTAGTTCGGCACAGTCTTCGGGTGTGCTGCGCAGCGCTGCATAGGCTGCAGAAGCCGGCTCGAACACGAGGCGAACATCATAGAGATGATTGATGAAATCGCGGGTGACGCCGGACCTGAAATGCCAGCGCAGGACGTCTTCGTCGATCAGGTTCCAATGACAGCGCTCGGTCACTCTTGTGCCGACACGCGATTTGGCGACCACCAGCCCTTTTGCGGTCAGCGTCTTCATCGCCTCGCGCAGGACGGACCGCGACACACCGAATTCCGATTCGAGCTCGCTGTCGCCGGGAAGCGGTTCGCCAACCTGAAATCTGCCGCCGACAATCGCAAGCCCGAGCTGGTCGACGACCCTGGCGTGACTCGTCCGGAGATTGATCACGACCCTCAGATCCCGAACTTCATCCTTGCGCATCCGCCACCCGTCTCAGATCAATCGTGGAACGGTTTGTTATCTGAAACGGCAAAGGTCGTGAAGTGAGTACCTGCGAAATTCAGGATTCACGGAAAAGCTCAAAAAGAAAGGGCGCCATAGGCGCCCTTTCCGCAAGGTTTACGTGCAGGTCTTACTGCGGAAGCTTGTCGTCTACACCCTCGATGTAGAAGTTCATGCCGAGGATGGTGCCGTCATCAGCCGACTCACCTTCCTTCAGCCACGGGGTGCCGTCCTGCTTGTTCAGCGGACCAGTGAAGGGCTTCAATTCGCCCGACTTGATCTTGGCTTCGGTGTCCATCGCCATCGCCTTCACGTCGTCAGGCATGTTGGTGTAGGGCGCCATGGACAGGATGCCGTCCTTCAGGCCGTCGAAGGTCTGAGCCGAGGACCAGGTGCCGTCGATCACGGCCTGGGTGCGCTTGATGTAGTAGGGCGCCCAGGTGTCGACGATGGCGCTGAGCTGCGCGGTCGGGCCGGCAGCGATCATGTCGGAGGCCTGGCCGAAAGCCTTCAGGCCACGCTCTTCGGCAACCTGCATCGGAGCCGTGGTGTCGGTGTGCTGGGTGAGCACGTCGACGCCCTGGTCGAAGAGAGCCTTGGCAGCATCGGCTTCCTTGCCTGGGTCGAACCAGGTGTTGACCCAGATGACCTTCAGCTTGAACTCCGGGTTGACGGTGCGGGCGC
>JAIXSF010000300.1 GCA_027484835.1 Rhizobiaceae bacterium
GAGCTTCTGCAGAACGCCGATCGGATTCTCGTGATGAACGGTGGCCGGATCGTTTCAGAGTTTGATGCGGGCACGGCATCCGAAGACGACTTGTACCGGGCTATGCTCGGTAGTGCGAAGGTGGCAGACCAATGAATACGACTAAAGCGGATGTATCGCTGTCTCCCTCCCGTCGCGGGGGCATCGGATCCCTGATCCGGCGGCGACCTGAAACCATTACTTTTGCACTCCTGGTCACCATTTGCGTGGCCGTTTCGATCGCAAATCCCGCCTTCCTTCAGCCCTCGACGCTGATCGATATCGGCCGTTCCAGTGTGGTGATGGGGCTCTTTGCGCTCGGTGTCTTCGTCATCCTCGCGGCTGGTGGCATCGACGTTTCGTTCACAGCCATTGCCGCCTTCACCATGTATTCGGTGACCCTCTTGGTGCAGACCTATCTGCCCGGGACACCGATGATCCTGATCATCTTGATGTCGATGCTGGGTGGTGTGGCGCTTGGCGTGATCAACGGCCTCCTCGTTCACCACCTTCGGGTGCCGTCCCTGATTGTGACGATCGGCACCCAGTATCTGTTCCGCGGATTTCTCCTGTCGTTCATCGGCACCGTCTGGATCATGTCGTTGCCGCCGCAGATGGGCGCTTTCGGCCGAATGCCGCTCTTGCAGTTCGAAACGGCAAATGGTGCAACGGTCACATTGCCCTTCTATTTCCTCGTTCTGCCGGCAGCAGCGATCCTTACCTGGTGGATCCTCAACCGGACACTGATGGGGCGTGCAATTTTTGCAGTCGGCGGCAATGCGAGTATCGCCGAGCGGCTGGGCTATAGTCTGCGCACCGTGCACCTCTTCCTGTTCGGTTATGCCGGAGCCCTGGCCGGCCTCGCTGGCATCATCCATGTCTGCGCCAACCGACAGGCCAATCCCTTCGATCTCGTGGGAACGGAAATCAATGTGATTGCCGCCGTTGTTCTGGGGGGCGCCCGCATTACCGGCGGGACCGGAACGGTTCTTGGCACCATCCTCGGCGTCCTTTTGATCGTCGTTATCAACAGCGTGCTTGTCCTTGTCGGGATTCCGAGCACCTGGCAGCGGCTTGTGGTTGGCAGTTTCATTCTGCTCGCAGCTGCCTTCTTCGTCACGCGTCAGCGCAAAAAGTAACAGTGGAGGATACAGTGAAGAAGTTTCTCAACGACCCGGTCGACTTCGTCGACGAGATGCTGGAAGGCATTTACGCCGCCCATCCGATGGTAACCTATGCAAATGATGACCTGCGTTGCCTCGTGACTGCCAAACCGAAGGCCGGCAAAGTCGGACTGACCACTGGCGGTGGGTCAGGTCATCTTCCGACGTTCCTCGGCTTCGTCGGTGACGGCATGCTGGATGGCGCAGCGGTGGGTGGTGTCTTTCAGTCTCCGAGCGCCGAGCAGATGTATCAGGTGACTAAGGCGGTCGATCAGGGGGCAGGGGTGCTCTACATCTACGGCAACTATTCTGGCGACATCATCAATTTCGATATGGCTGCCGAGCTTGCGGACCTTGATGGAATTGCCGTCAAGCAAGTCGTCGGAAACGACGACGTCGCCTCCTCGATAGTTGGAGAAGAACACAAGCGCCGTGGTGTTGCAGGTATCTTCTTTATCTACAAGGCAGCAGGTGCCGCTGCCGCAGAGGGGCTTTCGCTTGATGACGTGGCGCGTATCGCTGATAAGGCCCGTTCAAGGACCCGGACCATGGGGGTCGCGCTATCCAGCTGCGTGGTGCCGGAAATCGGCCATGCCACCTTCTCGATCGGCGAAGACGAGATGGAAATCGGCATGGGCATCCATGGCGAACCTGGTATCAGCCGCAAAAAGCTTGCTCCGGCAGATGCCGTTGTCGACGAGATGATGGACCGCATTTTCAAAGAGACCGACTACTCGTCGGGTGATGATGTCGCTGTCTTGATCAATGGTCTGGGCGGTACGCCGCTTGAAGAGCTGTACATTCTGTTCCGTCGCGTCAAACAGCTCCTTGATGCCCGAAGCGTCAAGGCAAAGCATGTTTGGATCGGTGAATTCGCAACCTCGATGGAAATGGCGGGTGCCTCCATTTCGATCTTGCATCTGGATGCCGAACTCGACCGCATGATGGCGGCTCCAGCCAACACGCCCTTCTTCAAGCATGTTACGGGATAACGCCATGAGTCTTGCAAAACTGGACGCAGGCCACCTGATCGCACTGTTTCAAAGCTGGCAGCAACTCTTTGCCGAGCAGCGCGAATTTCTGATCGCCCTTGACGGCAAGGTCGGCGACAGCGATCTCGGGATCACGATGGCCAAGTCATTTGCCGCAGCCGCTGAAGCGGTTGCCGCTGAGGGCTCAGATGCCGGGCTGTCCAAACTTCTGCGTACCGCAGGTGCAACTATGGCGCGGACTGCGCCCTCGACTATGGGAACGCTCACAGCGACGGGCTTCCTGAGGGCGAGCAAAGCTGTTGAGGGGCTGGATGCTCTGGACACGACTGCTCTTGCTCAGTTCTGGCGGGCCTATACCGATGGCATTGCGGAACGAGGCAAGGCCAAGGTCGGCGATAAGACCCTGCTTGATGTGCTTGATCCACTCACAAGGGCCATCGAGGCGGCGGCGGAAAAGGGTGACAGTGTTCAAGCTGCACTTTCTTCGGCTGCCAAGGCTGCAGAAGACGCGCTGGAGGCGACGAAGTCGATGGTGGCACAGCACGGAAAGGCTGCGGCCTTTCAGGAAAAGACCGTCGGCCTGCAGGATGCTGGCGCCACAGTCGGGTTCTTCCTGATCAGGCGCATGGCCGAATTTGCCTCCAGCCACTGACATGGCGCTATCATCAGGAGGATTGGCCTCTATGACCAGGGGTTGCGTCATCGGCGTCGATGTCGGAACAGGCAGTGCGCGTGCTGGTCTCTTCGATCTCGAGGGGCGCATGCTGTCTGTCGCCAAGCGCGATATCACGCTCTACCGCGAGGCAGGCTCGATCGTCGAGCAGTCGAGCAGCGAGATCTGGAGCGCGGTCTGCGCGATCATCCGTGAA
>JAIXSF010000017.1 GCA_027484835.1 Rhizobiaceae bacterium
AACTCGGAGAAGAGGTCTTCCTTCTGCTTCTGGCTATCGGCCGACAGCAGCTGGTCGGTGCCCTGGATGACATTGCCCTTGGCGAGAATGTCGAGGCCCTTCTTCATGCAGTCGTTGGCGGCTGCAAGGTCGACGTCACCGCGAACGGGCAGCGAGCCCTTCTTCAGGTTGAAGGCGACCTGCGTTGCAGGCGCAACCAGAGTGGCTGCGAGAACGTCCTGAGCTGCCGACTTTTCCGCATCATCGACGACGGGGAAGTAGAAGGCATCACCACCGGTCGAGATGATCTCGTTCACGCCGAGGCCTGGAAGGCAGGTATAGTCCTTGCCGGCAACCTGATTGGCGAGAGCGAATTCACCCTGTGCCCAGTCGCCCATGATCTGACCGCCGGCCTTGCCGGTGATGACCAGATTGGTGGCCTGGTTCCAATCCTGAACGTTGGAGCCCTTGGACATCCGGCGAGCATCGTCGGCGGCCTTGAAGACCTTGGCGATTTCAGGACCGGCAGCGACTGCCTCATCCTTATCCTTGAACACCTTCTCGAAGGTCTCCTTGCCGGCGATGGCGACCATCAGCACGTCGAACGCACCGGCCGACTGCCACGGCTGACCACCGACGGCGAGCGGGATGATGCCCTTGGCTTCGAGTGCAGGAGCCGCTGCGACGAATTCGTCCCAGTTCTTCGGCACGGCAACGCCAGCCGATTCGAAGGCGGCGTTGGAGAGCCACAGCCACTGCCAGGAGTGGATGTTGACGGGTGCGCAGTAGATCTTGCCGTCGATCGTGCAGCTGTCGAGCAGGCTCGCCGGCTTGATGATCTCTTTCCACTTTTCCTTCTCGGCGACGGCCGTCAGGTCCTTCATCAGGCCGGCCTGCACCAGTTCCTCGGCCTGGCGGCCGTGGTTGAACTGCGTGGCACCCATCGGGTCACCACCGGTGATACGGCTGATCATGATCGGGCGGGCGGTACCGCCGGAACCGGCGATGGCGCCGTCGACCCATTTGTTGCCGGTGGCGTCGAATGCCTTTGCAAGCTCGGCGACGGCCGCGGCTTCACCGCCGGACGTCCACCAATGGGTTACTTCGAGATCGGTGGCCTGCGCTGCCGCAAACGGCATGACGACAGTAGCGGCCAAAGCTGCCGCAAAGCTACGAAAATTCATGAGTCTCCTCCCTCACTGAAACGTTGCCGGAAAAACTTATGACAAAGCGATTTGGAGTGCAACCATCCGGATTGTAAATTTTCCATTACAGTCGCGTTTCAGCGTCTGCGTGCAATCTCCACGCACCTTCCACATCGCTTTGGGAAAGATGGATATTGCGCAGCACCATCATAAGTATCGTTGCACGATCATGTCTTTCGTCGAGTTTATGGAAATTTTTGCTGCAGCTGCACGCGTGGCTTGTCTGCGCGCTGGAAAACCTGCTCAAAACTCAGACCTCTATCTAGGATTGCATTACTTTGCAGCGCAGCATGAAAAATCTCTCGACAAAATCACTGTATCGTTTCAGATTTTCTCTTCCAAGCCTCGGGAGGGGGTGCCGGGCAAACTGTTTGCAGGCGTATGAAAGCCCACTATAAGCGGGACTTTCGAAGTGGCGGGAACAACATGGCAGATCAGCAAGGCAGCGGATTGATGGACCGCCCAGTGGCGACGAAGGAGCGACCGACGCTCAAGACGATCGCCTTCATGACCGGCCTCGGTATCACCACGGTGTCGCGGGCGCTGAAGGACGCGCCCGACATTGGGGCCGAAACCAAGGAACGGGTGCGCATGGTCGCCCGCCAGCTCGGCTACCAGCCCAACCGCGCCGGCGTTCGCCTGCGCACCGGCAAGACCAACGTCATCGCACTCGTACTTGGGATCGACGAGGAAATTCTCGGCTTTTCCAACCAGATGGTCGTCGGCATCTCGGAGGTTCTCTCCGGCACGCCCTACCACATCGTGGTGACGCCGCACGCCCATACCAAGGATCCGATGCTGCCGGTTCGCTACATTCTCGAGACCGGCTCGGCCGACGGCGTGATCATTTCGCGCACCGAGCCCGACGACGCCCGCGTCCGACTACTCACCGATCAGAACATGCCCTTCGTTACCCATGGTCGCACCGACATGGGTATCGAGCATCCTTTCCATGACTTCGACAACGAAGCCTTCGCCTACAGCGCTGTCGAACGGCTGGTGAAACGCGGACGCAAGCGTCTGGCGCTTCTGCCGCCCCCGAGCAAGCTGACCTACTACAGGCATACATTTGACGGTTTCATGCGGGGGCTGAAGGCCTTTGGCGCAGAAGAAGTGCCGCTGCACATCAACATCGACGCGTCGCTCGGCCAGATCCGCACCGCCGTCGAGACCTTGATGCGCAGTCCGGATGCCCCGGACGGCCTCATCTCCTCGTCCGGCAGCAGCGCAATCGCCGCCAATGCCGGCATCGAGGCCGCCGGCAAACGGGTCGGCGTCGAAATCGATCTCGTCGCCAAGCAGGGCACGCCGATCCTCAACTGGATCCGCCCGGAGATCATTGCAGTCTACGAAGACGTGCGCCAGTCGGGCCGCGAACTGGCCAAGGCCGTGATCGCGCGCATCGATGGCGTCGATCCCGAGCTTCTGCAGAGCATCAGCGAGCCACGCTGGGAATAGCGGCTCGCTGAAGGGTTCGAAACCTTCGGGACATCAAGCGAAGGAGACGGTTTCGGCCTCGCCCCAGACGACGACCGAATTGCGACCGCGCACCTTGGCGGTATGAAGCGCGGCATCGGCACGCTTCAGCAGCTCATCCGCGGTCACCTGCATGGCGCCATGCGCAACGCCGACGCTCACCGTCACCTCGACCAGCTCGTCCCCGAGGAAGAACAGCTGCTCGGCCACGCTTTCGCGGATGATGTTGCCGAGACTTTCCGCCTCTTCGACCTTGCAGAACGGCACATAGGCGGCGAATTCTGCGCCAGCAAGGCGGCCGAGCAGCGCGTGTTCTGGCAATTCGCGGGCAATCAGCTCGGCGCAGGTCTTCAGCACATGGTCACCATTGGAGTGGCCAAAGCGGTCATTGATGCGCTTGACGTGGTCGACATCGACATAGAGGAAGGCGCCCTCCCCGCGAATTTTCATCGACAGCGTCTGCAGAAGGTCCAAAAAGGTGGCGCGATTGGCAAGCCCGGTCAGCGTATCGGTGGCGGCTGCCCAGCGGTGCTGGACCAGCAGCCGGTCGCGCAGCAGAAGGAAGATCGACATCGGCGCAATGACGGCATGTGCGAGGAGCGCCAGAACGACCAGCGTCAGCCAGAGAGGAGCGGAGGAAGGCGAAAGGGTCTCCGCAGAAAGTGGCCAGACGGCAGCGATACAGCCCGAAAGGAGCAGGGCGACGGACAGCGTGCCGAACCAGCGGTACACCATGGTCCGGTTCTCAAGCTGCTCTTCCTTTTCCGAGACGGCGAGCTCCCAGCCGGCAAGTCCCGTGTAGAGGGCACCGACGAGCACCGCGAACAGAAAGCGGGCGTTCACATCCACCTGGAGAAGCGGTGCGGATGCCATCAGCAGCAGAAAGGCCACGGGGCCGGCTGCCGCAAACTTCAGATCGAGCCGCCGATCGTCGAAGGCACGCATGCCCTGCCAGACGAGCGCTGCCCCCGACAGCATCAAGGCCTGTGCCAGAGCGATGCTGAAGAAGCCGAAGTCCCCGCCTGCGAAGGCCGACAGCAATGCACCGACTGCGGCAAGGCCGGAAGCGGCGGCAAACAGGAGAAACTCGTTGCGCTTCGGCTCTCTGCGCCACTGGCGTCCATAGATGACGGCAAAGACAGCGAGGATGGCGAAGGCGGCGAGCGAGAGGGTGGGAAGATTAACGGATACCATCTGGGGAAGCCTGCATTTTGAGCGGTTTTGTTAACCGCCCGAGCACGCTAGGCCACAGGAGTTAAGCCAAAGGTAAACGGAAGCGTACCATTTTAACCAATCGGCACGCCGTTGGTGTAATCCACAGGGCAATGCACGTGAATTGCTGCCCCGTCCTTGCAGGTCCGATCTGCCGGAGCCCATGCGGACGAAAAAGCCCGGCATCTGGGATGCCGGGCCTGGTTGTTTTTAACGATCCGAGCGAATCAGAACTGGCCGGCCCACGGGCCGTGATGGATGTCCTTGCCGTCGAGGCGGTCGAAGCCGTGGGCGCCGAAGAAGTCGCGCTGCGCCTGGATGAGGTTTGCCGTACCGCGGCCACGACGATAGGTGTCGAAATAGGAGAGCGCCGAGGCGAGTGCCGGGACCGGCAGGCCCGACAGGACGGCATGGGCAACCACGCGGCGGAGCGACCCGTCGGTTCCCTTGACCATCTCGGCGAAGGCCGGAGTCACCACCAGGTTCGCGACATTCGGGTCCTTGGTGAAGGCCGACGTAATCTCGTCGAGGAACTGCGAGCGGATGATGCAGCCGGCGCGCCAGATGCGGGCAATCGTCGGCATGGGCAGCGACCAGCTGAACTCTTCCGAGGCAGACGACATGACGGCAAAGCCCTGCGCGTAAGCCGCGATCTTGGCGGCCAGCAGCGCGTTTTCGAGATCGGCGATGAAGGCGGCCTTGTCCGCCGGTGCCTCGGCAAGTGCCGGCAGGCCGAACAGCTTTTCGGCGGCAAGGCGCTCTTCGCGCAGCGAGGACAGAACGCGGCCAGACACGGCGGCCTCGATGCCGGAGGCGGCGACCGCGAGGTTCTGCGCCTCGATGGCCGACCACTTGCCGGTCCCCTTCTGGCCGGCGGAATCGACGATCACGTCGACCATCGGCTTGCCGGTTTCCGGATCCGTAGCCTTGAGCACCTTTTCGGTGATTTCGATCAGGTAGGAATTCAGACGCCCCTTGTTCCACTGACCGAAGATCTCGCCGATTTCGGGCGCCGACATCTTCAGACCGTCGCGCAGGATGCCGTAGATCTCGGCAATCATCTGCATGTCGGCATATTCGATGCCGTTGTGGATCGTCTTGACGAAGTGGCCGGCGCCATCGGTGCCGAGCCAGGCAACGCAGGGCTCGTCGTTGAACTTGGCGGCGATCGAGGTCAGAACCGGCTCGACGCGCTTCCAGCTTTCTTCGGTGCCGCCGACCATGATCGAGGGACCGTGACGGGCACCCTCTTCGCCGCCCGAGACGCCCATGCCGATGAAGGTGAAATCGGTTCCGGCGAGCTTTTCGAAGCGGGCGACGGTGTCGCGGAAGTTCGCGTTGCCGGCGTCGATCATGATGTCGTTCTTCGACAGATACGGCATGAGGGCCGCGATCTGCTGGTCGACGGCGTCACCTGCCTTGATCATGATGATGATCGGACGCGGCGGACGGATGGCGGCAACGAATTCTTCGATCGTGTGGCAGCCGATGATACGGTCGGCAAGTTCACCGGCCTCGCCGAGGAACTCGTCCGTTCGTGCGGGCGTCCGGTTGAAGACCGCGATGCGATTGCCCTTTTCGGCAATGTTGAGCGCCAGATTGGAGCCCATGACTCCGAGACCGATCAGTCCGATTTCCGCTTGCTGCACGACAAGACCTCCGCATGCAAATCGATTAGGAGGCCGCTTTGTCGCATCATGGGTGCAGTGCGGCAAGTACAAATCTTTATCAACTGGTCAACAGACTGTCTCAGGCAGCAGGACGATCATCATCCTCAGAGATCACCCGCCAGGCAGCGCCGTCGAGATCCTCATACTGACCGCTCTTCAACGACCAGAGGAAGGCATAAAGCCCGAGGCCGCCCAGGAACAGGGCGATCGGGATGAGGAAAATCAGCATGTTCATGCGGCAAACCTCGCATCATCGGCAGCCATGGTCGTGGGCACGGCCACCCCGCTCTTGGCGACCGGATTGTACTCCAGCTGAAGCCGGTTGAGCCTGAGCGCATTGGCAACCACGATGATCGACGAGGTCGACATGGCAACGGCCGCAATCAGCGGTGTCGCATAGCCGAGAAGCGCGATCGGCACGGCAATCACATTGTAGCCGATGGCCAGAGCGAAATTCTCACGGATCAACCGACCCGCGCGACGCGAGGCCTCGATGGCGAAAGGCACGGCTTCAAGCCCGTCGCGCATGAAGACGAAGTCGGCAGCCTGGCGACCGACATCAGCGGCAGTGGCAGGCGCCATCGAAACATGGGCGGCAGAGAGCGCCGGCGCATCGTTGATACCATCGCCCACCATGAGAGCGCGCTGCCCCCGGGCCGAGGCATCGGCGCAGGCTTCGGCCTTGTCGCGCGGGGTGAGCCCGGCCCGCCAATGGTCGATGCCGAGTTCTCCGGCGAGCTTCGCCACCACCGCGGCGCGATCGCCAGACAGAATGCCAAGCTCAAGACCGGACTGCCGGAGGACATCGATCGACGAACGTGCCCGAGGACGCAGGGTATCCTCGAACAGGAAGGTCGCGCGTTCGATGCCGTCGAGCGACAGAACGACTTCGGAATAGGGCTTGTCGCCTGCATCGCCAGCCGCCTTGGAGCAGGCAAAGCGGCGATTCCCGAGCCGCCACAGCCCTTCATCCGTCGTCGCCTCGACACCGGAACCCGGCAATTCGCGAACGGTCTCGAAAGCACGCGGCTGGCCGCCATAAGCGGCCCAAAGCGCCCGCGACAGCGGATGGCGGGAATGGGCGGCAAGACCGGCGGCGACGGCAAAGCCGACCGGCTCGATCTTCGCGGCATCGACGAGACGCGGGCGCCCGAGCGTCAGCGTGCCTGTTTTGTCGAAGGCGACGGCCTCGATTTCGGCAAGACGCTCCATGGCCGACCCGTCCTTGACCATGATGCCCGCCTTGAACAGGCGACCTGCGGCCACGACCTGCACGACCGGTACGGCGAGCCCGAGGGCACAGGGGCAGGTGATGATGAGAACCGCGATCGCCACCATCATCGCATGTTTCCAGTCACCGTCGTACAGACCCCAGGTGACGAAGGATGTGATCGCCAGCAGGTGGACGGCGGGCGACTAGTATTGCGCGGCCCGATCGGCGATGCGGCGATACCGCGCCCTGCCCCCTTCGGCCGCTTCCATCAGGTGGATGATTTCCGACAGGAAGGAATTCTGCGCCGTTGCAGTCGCCCGCACGGTGAGAGAGCCGGTGAGGCTGAGCGTGCCGGCCTGCACCTCCGAGCCCGGACGTACCGAGACCGGTGCGCTTTCGCCATTGACGATCGACATATCGAGATCGCTTTCGCCGGAGACGACGACACCATCGACGGGAATGCGGTCACCAGCTGATATCGCGACCTGATCGCCGACACGAATTTCATCCACGGCGCGATATTCACGCGACCCGTCGTCGGCGAGAACCATGGCACCGCGCGGATTGAGACGGGCAAGGCCGCTGATGGCAGAACGCGCCCGATCGCGCATGATGTGATCGAGCGTACGACCGATCAGAAGGAAGAAGAGCAGTGACGCCGTCGCGTCGAAATAGGCGTGTTCGCCGTGATGAATGGTTTCCCAGAGCGAGGCAAAATAGGAGAGCGTGATGCCGATCGCGATCGGCACGTCCATGTTGGTGCGGCCATGTTTCAGCGCGTTCCAGGCCGACTGGTAGAAGAAGCGCCCGGCATAGATCAGGGCCGGTGCCGCGATCATGCCGGAAATCCAGTGGAAGAGATCGCGTGTCGAGGCGTCGGCCCCCGACCAGACCGAGACCGACAGGAGCATGATGTTGGTGGCGGCAAAGCCGGACACGGCGACGGCCCGGATGAGCTGATTGCGCAGCGCGTCGGAGGCTTCCTCCGTCGCCGTGAACAGGTGGGCGGAGTAACCGGTCGATGCGATGGCGCGGGCCAGATTGACAGGATCTGTCTCGATACCATCGACTGCTTCCTTCCAGACGACCGAGACGCGCTTGGTCGACAGGTTGACCCGCGCACGATCGACCTCGGGAAGTGCCTTCAGCACCCCCTCGACGGTCGTGATGCAGGTGCCGCAATGGACGGCGGGAACGCTCATGTCGACCTGCCAGAGGCCGGGTCCAACCGCTCGGCTGGAGAGCTTCAGTTCTTCCGCCGAAGGCAGAGAGACCCCTGCCCGCTCCATGTCCAATGCGCCTTCGGTGCCTGCTGCACAGCAACTCATCGTCATTCTCCTGAAACGGTAACCCGCTTCGCCTCGTGCATGATCAGCTTGCCGTCCTTCGTCGCCTGCATCTCGACGATCCAGCTGCCGGCAAGGACAGTCTTTTCAGCGAGATAGAGCCCGTCACCGGCCGGCGTCAGCACCTGTTCGAAATCCTGGTGGTCGCCGACCGGGCGTTTGAAATGCGCAAGCACGCTGTCGGCTACAACAGGCGTATTGCCAGGCAATGTGAGCCGGTAGCGGATCCCCTTTGCATCGACGGAGAGATCTCCGACGATGCCGGTTGCGAGCATCTCACGAATGGCAGCGGTCTTGCCGTTGAACTGCTGGCTCGCGACATAGGTGTTCTTCACCACCAGTCCGCTCCAGCTCGACGTCGCCAGATAGGCCATGGTGAAGTTGACCGTGATGATCGTGCCGAAGAAGGCCAGCATGATCGCCAGCATGTGCCAGCCCGTGAAGATGAAGGGCTTTTTTGCGTCAGTCGTCATCTTTTTCTCCCGGTCCCATGAAGACGGCTTCATAGACATCGCGTTCGTCACTGCCCTGATCCTTGGCAATGAACTGGAATTCCTGGTTGTCATCCTCGACCTTGTCACCGGCGAGCGTCACGAAGACCTTCAGCGTCGTCGCTTCGTCCGGCTCCACAGAGACGGTGAAGGAACGGGCCGGCGGCTGGTTGATGCCATTGATTTTCATATTGGCGTCCGGCAGGCCCTCGAGCGACACTTCGATCTCGCGGGGTGCAGCGATCATGTTGAGGATGCGCACCGTATAGCCGTTGCGGATCGAGCCATCGGATTCGAGCACGAATTGCGGATTGCGATCGTGCAACACGTTGACTTCCAGCCGGTCGCGGCCAAGCAGAGCGACGAGCATGGCCAAGCCGACGGCGGTCCACACTGCCATGTAAAGCAGCGTGCGGGCCCGGAAGATCACGCGCCAGTCGAAGTGGCGGATCTTGTCGGAGAAGCTGCCATCGGCATTGCGCACCTTCGCCGGATCGATGCTGGTGGCACCGCCATTCGTGGCGAGCGCCATGTTGGACTGGTATTCGTCGAGGGTCGCATAGGCGATCAGGCCGCGCGGCTTGCCGACCTTGTCCATGACACCGTCGCAGGCGTCGATGCAGAGCGCGCAGGTGATGCATTCCAGCTGCTGGCCATCGCGGATATCGATGCCCATCGGACAGACGGCAACGCAGGCATTGCAGTCGACGCAGTCACCGACCGGCTCGCCGGCAGCCGCTGCCTTCTTGGCATGGCGGGTGCGGGGCTCGCCGCGCCAGTCGTTGTAGGTAACGACGAGCGAATTCTCATCGAGCATTGCGGCCTGGATGCGCGGCCAGGGGCACATGTAGATGCAGACCTGTTCGCGCATCAGCCCGCCGAAAACATAGGTGGTGGCCGTCAGGATCGCGACGGTGATGTAGGCAACGGGGGCGGCACTACCGGTCAGGAAATCCATTGCAAGCGAAGGCGCGTCATCAAAATAGAAGATCCAGGCCCCGCCGGTCAGGACCCCGATCAGGATCCATGTCAGGTGTTTCGCCACCCGCTTCCAGATCTTGTCGACGGTCCAGGGCGCCGACTCAAGCTTGATCCGGGCATTGCGATCGCCCTCGATGAAGCGCTCAACGACAAGGAAAAGATCGACCCAGACGGTCTGCGGACAGGTATAGCCACACCAGGCGCGGCCGACGGCGGAGGTGACGAGGAAGAGCCCGAAACCGGCCATGACCAGCAGGCCGGCGACGAAGAAGAATTCCTGCGGCCAGATCTCGATGAAGAAGAAATAGAAGCGCCGATGAGCGATATCGATGAGGACAGCCTGATCGGGCGCATAGGGGCCGCGATCCCAGCGCAGCCAGGGCGTCAGATAGTAGATGCCGAGCGTGATGGCCATGACCAGCCATTTGAACTGGCGAAAGCTTCCGGATGCGCGCTTCGGGAAAATCTTCTTGCGGGCTTCATACAGCGGACCGCGCTTCTTGGCCGACATCACCGCTTCGGCATCAAGTCTTTCGACATCGGGTAGATCGGCGACAGAATGGTGATCGGGAGGCATGGTCATGAGAATTGAACCTTCTTCAGATGCTCGCCTTGTCCCATCTCGAAGGCCAGCCCGCCTTGACTTAAGTCAAGCAGCGGCGAAGCGTCGCAACACATAGGTTTCAATGAATGTAAGAACGCAAATGGGCCGCATCGCGGGATGCGGCCCAAGGACAGGCAAGGATCAAGAGGCTTATTCGCCGCCGCCCAGCTGGTGCACGTAGACGGTCAGCTGCTTGACGGTGGTATCGCCCAGACGCGCGGTCCAGCCGGGCATGGCGCCGTGGCGCGGCTGACGGATCTGGGCCGCGATCTGTGCTTCACCATCAACCTTCAGCCAGATGGCATCGGCAAGATTCGGCGCGCCGAAATCGCGACCGCCCTTGGCATCTTCGCCGTGGCAGGAGGCGCAATTGTCGGCGAACAGCTGCTTGCCGGGCTCGACCATGGCCGCATCGAGCGGCGTTCCGGTCAGGCTGACGACATAGGCTGCGACCTGCTTGATCTGCTCACCGTCGAGAATGTCGGCAAAGGCCGGCATTTCCGAAACGCGCGTATCAGGATCGCCGTCGTAACGAATGCCGTGGGCGATCGTGGTGTGGATCGCTTCGAGGTCGCCACCCCACAGCCAGTCGTCGTCGTTGAGGTTGGGATAACCGGCACCGCCGGCGGCACCCGAACCATGGCAGGGCGAGCAGTTGACCTTGAAGGCAGCGGCACCGCCGGCAACCGCAAACTGGGTCAGTTCCTTGTCGGCGACGATCTGGTCGAGCGGCAGGGCAGCGATCTTGTCGAGATAGACCGACTGGGCGGATTTCGCCGCCGTCAGCTCAGCTGCGACTTCCGCACGGCTGGAATAGCCGAGCAGACCCTTGGTGCTATCCGTCAGCAAAGGCCAGGCCGGATACATGATCGTGTAGCCGATGGCCCAGACGATGGTCGCGTAGAAGGTATAGACCCACCAGCGCGGCATCGGGTTGTTCAGCTCGCGAATACCGTCCCACTCATGGCCCGTGGTCTCGACGCCGCTGATTTCGTCGATGTGCTTCTTGTCTGCCATTGTTCAATCCTCCTTGAGAGGGATGCTGGCCGCATCGTCGGCTGGCGTCTTGCCGCCGGGGCGGAATGTGAAGAGGACGACTCCGACGAAGAACAGGGTCATGGCGAGCAGGCCCCAGCTGTCGGCGAAGTGGCGCATGGCCGTATAGGTTTCCATGGTGTCCTCCTCAGCGATAACCGGTGGCGTCGTCGTAGGTGGAGAAGTCGACGAGCGTGCCGAGCATCTGCAGATAGGCGACGAGTGCGTCCATCTCCGAGAGCTGTGCAGCATTGCCGTCGAAGTCACCGACCTTGGCCTTCGGATAGCGTTCCAGCAGACCGGACGTATCGGCGTTCGGATCCGCCTGGGCCGCGAGATCGGCTTCCGCCTGGGCCATCATGTCCTCGGTATAAGGCACGCCGACGAGGCTGTTGGCCCTGAGGTCCATGGTGACATTGGCGACCTTGAGCGGCGTCGTCTTGAGATACGAGTAGCTCGGCATGATCGATTCCGGCACCACGTCGCGCGGTTCGGTCAGATGCTGGACGTGCCATTCGTTGGAATAGCGGTCGCCGACACGGGCGAGATCCGGACCCGTGCGTTTCGAGCCCCACTGGAACGGATGATCGTACATCGATTCCGCTGCCAGCGAATAATGGCCGTAGCGTTCGACTTCGTCCTTGAACGGCCGGATCATCTGGCTGTGACAGACATAGCAGCCTTCACGGATGTAGATGTTGCGACCGGCCAGTTCGAGCGGTGAGTAGGGCCGCATGCCCTCCACCTTTTCGATGGTGTTCTCGAGGTAGAACAGCGGAGCGATTTCGACGATGCCGCCAATGGTGACCACCAGAAGCGAACCGAGAAAGAGAAGGCTCGTGTTCTTTTCGAGGATTGCGTGTTTATCAAGAATGGACATGGGAGCCCTCCTCATTCAGCCGGCTGCAGGGCGGCGGGAGCAACCGATCCGGGGATCGGGGCTTCCTGGCGCTCATAGCCGAGGATG
>JAIXSF010000446.1 GCA_027484835.1 Rhizobiaceae bacterium
CCATGCTTGGTGCCGCCGTAGTTCGTGCCGAGCACGCGCAGACCACCGAGCAGCACCGTCAGTTCCGCACCCGTCAGGCCCATCAGCTGGGCACGGTCGAGCAGCATCTCTTCGGGGCTGACGACGTAGTCCTTCTTGATCCAGTTGCGGAAGCCATCGGCCAGCGGCTCGAGCGGCTTGAAGCTTTCGGCATCCGTCTGCTCGGCAGTGGCATCGCCGCGACCGGCGGCAAACGGCACGGTCACGTCGTGACCGGCAGCCTTGGCAGCCTTTTCGATGCCGACATTGCCGGCCAGCACGATGACGTCTGCGATGCTTGCGCCGAATTCGGCCGCGATCGGCTCAAGAACCGCAAGCACCTTGGCGAGGCGGGCGGGCTCGTTGCCTTCCCAGTCCTTCTGCGGAGCGAGACGAATGCGGGCACCGTTTGCGCCGCCGCGCATGTCGGACTGGCGATAGGTCCGCGCGCTGTCCCAGGCGGTGGCGACGAGGTCTGCGAGCGGAAGACCGGAAGCGGCAATCTTGGCCTTCACGGCGCCGATGTCGAAATTCTTCGGGCCGACCGGGATCGGATCCTGCCAGATCAGGTCTTCGGTCGGCGCTTCCGGACCGATGTAGCGAACGCGGGGACCGAGGTCGCGATGCGTCAGCTTGAGCCAGGCACGCGCGAACGTGTCCTGGAAGTAGGCCGGATCCGCCATGAACTTCTCGCAGATGGCGCGGTAGGCCGGGTCGACCTTCATCGCCATGTCGGCATCGGTCATCATCGGCATGCGGCGGATCGACGGATCCGTCGCATCAACCGGCATGTGCTCTTCCTTGATGCCGATCGGAGCCCACTGCTGGGCACCGGCGGGGCTGTGCGTCAGCTCCCAGTCATAGCCGAACAGCAGTTCGAAATAGCCCATGTCGAACACGGTCGGGTTGGTCGTCCAGGCGCCTTCGATACCCGAGGTAACGGCGAGGCTGGCCTTGCCGTTCTGGTTCGGGTTCATCCAGCCGAAGCCCTGGTTTTCGAGATCGCCGGCTTCCGGCTCAACGCCAAGTGCCTGTGCGTCGCCGTTGCCATGGGCCTTACCGACGGTGTGGCCGCCAGCGGTCAGCGCCGCGGTTTCTTCGTCGTTCATCGCCATGCGGGCGAAGGTTTCGCGAACCTGCGCGGCGGTCGCCATCGGATCCGGCTTGCCGTTCACACCTTCCGGATTGACGTAGATGAGACCCATCTGCACGGCGGCGAGCGGGTTTTCCATCGTGCTAGGCTTGGTCACGTCTTCGTAGCGGCTGTCGGAGGGGGCGAGCCACTGCTTTTCAGCACCCCAGTAGACATCCTTTTCCGGACCCCAGATGTCGGGGCGACCGAAGGCGAAGCCGAAGGTCTTCAGGCCCATGTCTTCATAGGCGACGGTACCGGCGTAGAGGATGAGGTCGGCCCAGGAGATCTTGTTTCCGTACTTCTTCTTCAGTGGCCACAAGAGGCGGCGGGCCTTGTCGAGGCTGGCATTATCAGGCCAGGAATTGAGCGGTGCGAAACGGATGTTGCCGGTGCCGCCGCCGCCGCGGCCATCGGCCAAGCGGTAGGAGCCGGCGGAGTGCCAGGCCAGACGGATCATCAGGCCGCCGTAGTGACCCCAGTCAGCCGGCCACCATTCCTGGCTGTCGCGCAGCAGGGCCTTCATGTCGGCCTTCAGCGCGGCGACATCGAGCTGCTTGACGGCTTCGCGATAATTGAAGCCCTTGCCCATCGGGTCGGTCTTCGCGTCATGCTGATGCAGGATGTCGAGGTTCAGCGCGTTCGGCCACCAGGCCATCGGGGTTGCGCCGGTTTCGGTGTTCGAGCCGTGCATCACCGGACATTTGCCGGTGCCTTTGTTGCTCAGGGTATCCATGTTTGCCTCCTTGAAGAACCCGCTTGTCCAGGATCGGATCGCTGACCGGTCCTGAAAACCATGCCAGCATCACAAGCCGATGAACCGCAGGCGGTTATCCCGCCCGACCCGCCGCCGCTCGCACCCGTTTGGTCGCAAGCGCAAGGCCGCCCTCGTGAGGCGGCCCGCCGACGTCATCTGGAATTGTTCTAGCAAAGCATATCGATTAATGTAAGTTGGAAATTGTGATCAGTTCCATAGGAAAAGATTATGATCAATTTCACCCTTCGCCAACTTCGCTATTTTGAGGCGCTGGCCCGCCATGGCCATTTTGGACGGGCGGCGGACGACTGCTCGATCTCCCAGCCGGCCCTTTCGGTGCAGATCCGCGATCTCGAGGAAAGCCTCGGCGCGGAGCTCTTTGAGCGCGCTGCACGCCAGGTCCGGCTCTCGGCATTTGGCGAGGAATTCCTGCTGCGGGTCCGTGATATCCTGCGTTCCGTGGATGAGTTGGGCGATCTTGCCCGCGCCCATCGCAAACAGCTGGTGGGCCGCCTGCGGATCGGCGTCATTCCGACGGTTGCGCCTTATCTCCTACCTGGCATGATCTCGGCGCTCACCCGTGAGAACGCCGATCTCGATATCCATGTGCGCGAGACAGTAACCCCAAAGCTTTTGCAGGAACTTGCCGAAGGACGCCTTGATACGGCGATTGTGGCCCTGCCGATCTCCGAGCCAGCGATGACCGAAATACCGCTCTTCGAGGAAAACTTTGTCCTGGTGCGCCCCAGGGAGGATGCGGAAAAGCCCGTGCCTGACCGGGAGATGCTCCGCGAGATGCGGCTTCTGCTGCTGGAGGAGGGGCATTGCTTCCGCGAGCAGGCGCTGTCCTTCTGCGACATGGGCGCGGTGCGCCCGCGCGAAATCCTCGACGGCAGCTCGCTTTCGACACTCGTCCAGATGGTTGGTGCCGGCATCGGCGTGACGCTCATCCCAGAGATCGCCATGCCGGTCGAAACCCGCTCCGCCGACGTCTCGATTGCGCGTTTTGCCGATCCGCAGCCCTCCCGCACCATCGGCATGATCTGGCGCAAGACAAGCCCGATTGCCAAGCAGTTGACGGAAGTCGCAGAGGTGGTTCGCAAGGCAACGGGCGGGAAACTCTTCAGTTCGCCTTGAGGCTTTCGCGAGGGTGTCGCCCGAAGAAGGTGGCATAATCGCCGGAAAAGCGCCCGAGATGGAAAAAGCCCCAGCGCGTGGCAGCGCGCGTCACGGTGAGCCCTTTTGACCTCGCCCGCAAATCACGGTGAACGCCATTGAGGCGCACGATCCGGTACCAGAGTTCCGGCGACTGACCGAAGGCTGCATGTGTCGCTGAGGAGAGCTCGTTGCTGGCAAGCGATTGGCGCCGGCACAATGCACCGACAGTGCCGGGAATGTCCTCCACCTCGCCGAGGCCGCGCTCCACTCGGCTGAGCAGATCGATGGCCGCAGAACGACGGATCGTATCAGACGATATCAGCGAAAACCCGGCCATGCAGGGGAGGAGCCGCATCAACAGGATGTCCTCCAGCGCAGCCGTTTCCGCTGCATCCCGGACTATGCCCGCCTCGGCCTGTTCAAGAAGGCAGAAAAGCCAATCGCGCAAGGCAGCGTCAGCGGGCCGGATAGCCCGGGACTGGACAATGGATAGCGTTCCATCAAGGCCGACAAGATCCGCTGGCATCTCGACATGCAGGAGCTCGCTCCGGCTGCCGGGCGCGATCAACAGCTCAGTCTGTCCCTGGCGCATGGCAACCACGTCGCGGGTTTCGCAGCGCCCGTCGACACGCCAGCCATCCTCCGAGCGAATCGGAAAGAAGAGCGACACCCGGCCCGAAGGGCTCAGGGTATGCTGACCGATCGGCAGGTCGATGCAGTCCCGGGTGATGGTGATACGGCCGACGGTGAGGCGATCCGATCTGGCTGTATAGCGACCGCGGCCAAGCTGATTGCAGACAATCTGCCATGCCTCAACGCTCTCGACCTGCTCCGTCACGTCTTCAAAACGCCGACGCTCATAGGCCCACGCCGTGCCTGCCCAATTCTTGAGCGGTTCAACCCCCGGAGCCTGGATAGAACATCCCATGCGTATCACCTAGTTTGTATGTCTTGCGAACAAAGGAGGAGTTCCCATGAAATCGAGATTAGCCTGTTCCGTCAGTCTTGCCCTGTCAATGGCCACGGCCACACAGGCCGCCGAACCCGTGTCGCGTTGGGAGACGCCGACCATGATCAACGGTCGGGCGTCCATGCTGATGCCCGGGCTGAACTACCTGACGTTCCAGCACATGGACCAGCTCTTTGCCACGCGTCACGTCGCAGCCGGCGGCCCCTTGCGCCAATTGCCGCGCGCAGAAGGCGATATCGGCGACGACTTCCTCTTCGAGGGCAAGCAGCAGACTTTGGAAGCCTTCCTCGAGAGCACGGCGACGAATGCCTTGCTGGTGATCAAGGATGGAAAGATCGTCAAGGAGATCTACCGCAACACCAGCAATGACCAGACCCGCTTCATGTCCTTCTCCATGGCAAAGTCCATGCTGGCGACGATGATTGGTGTCGCGATTTCCGAGGGAAAGATCAAAAGCGTTGACGACAAGGTTGTTGATTACCTGCCCGACTGGAAGGGCACGGCCTATGCGGATGTTACCATCCTCAATCTCCTGCGCATGCGCTCCGGCATCGACTGGAAGGAGATCTACGAGTTCGGCAGCGAGACCCAGCTGACCAAGGTCCATGACAATTCGCTGGTCGGCTACAAGTATCGCTGGTGCGACTATGCCCGCGACGAGGCAAAGCCGCTGAACGAACAGGGCAGCACCTTCAACTATTCGACCCTCGATACCTCGGTCCTCGGCTGCGTCCTCGAAGCCGCAACCGGCATGAAGGGTGCGGACTACATGAGCGAAAAGATCTGGAAGCCGGCCGGCATGGAGGCTGACGCCTTCTATGTACTCGACGGTTCGGAAGCGGTCGGCCGCGAATTCTACGGCGCAGGCTTCAATGCGACCCTGCGGGACTATGGACGATTCGGCCTGATGATGCTGGAAAACGGCAAGGTCGGTGACGCCCAGGTTGTTCCGGCAGACTGGGTCAAGGCCTCGACGATCGCCCCTGGCGACTCGACGCTGGTCGATCCCGAGGCTGGTTATGGCTACAGTTACCAGTGGTGGACGATCAATGGCACCACGGCCTACTCAGCCGTCGGCCTTTTCAATCAGTACACCTACATCGATCCCTCGAACGACCTGGTGATCGTCAAGCTCGCGGCCCCGGCAAGTCCCCTCGGCTACGAGCGAGACAACCTCGCATTCTTCAAGCGCATTTCGGAGACCCTTGCCGCCAAATAGGCCGCAAGGAAGCAGGACTCAACGACACAAAAATCAGCCGGCTGCCGCAGACATGCGGCGGCCGATTACATGCGGTCGGATACCGCAATCTTCTGTAATGATGAGAAGTTTGGAATGGTGCTGCTAGAGAGATTTGAAGGGGGCGGCAGATTTCCCACGAGCGCCGGAAATCAGGGGTTCTGAGAGCTTTGCACAGGCCTCTGTGTAGCACTTAACTGTAACAGTTTCAAAATGGCAAGTCCATCGGATTGCGACCCCACTCTGATGCTGAGAATAAAAGATGGCATGCTGGAAAACTCTTCAATCAGAGGTTAAACCTGACGCCGTAAATGCGGGAAAACGTGAGGCCAGACAAAGTACCATGGGGGCAAGAGCAACAAACCATCACGTTGTACCTCAGGTGTTGCAAAAAGCCTTTTCCATTCAAAATGACCCCAAGCGTTTGTGGAGGGCGAAGAGGAGTGAAAATGGCACGTACAAGGATCCTGAGCGCAAGCTGATCGAGAAGGCGTTCGTCGTTCGTGACTATTACACCATTTTGGAGAACGGAGAGCTTTCTGATCGGATTGAGAGAAATTTCTATGGCCCGATAGATGACTTTCTGGGCAGGTTGCTACCTGAGGTAATGGATGCGTTGACCCGTGGGGCCGTGCCGCGATTTTCGCCGCAGGCACTCTCGAGCCTCAGGGAGGTAGTCCTGCGCATGGCTATGAGAACCCCTGATTTCGTTCCCGAACACGACGATGTGGAAATGGGAAGGCAGGTCGCCGCCAGTACTTTGTCGGGCCTTCCCGAAGACGCTTCGGCGGTTGACCGAGAGAAGCTTCTTTCAATATTGGATGAACCTAGAAAGCTCAGAGAGATTGGCAGGAGCGTTCGCGTTAAGGCCACACTCAACCTAAGCCCTAGGATTGATGCCTCACTATCCGACCTAGATGTGCGCTGGGCGGTGTC
>JAIXSF010000356.1 GCA_027484835.1 Rhizobiaceae bacterium
AGCGGTAAGCTGGATTTCGGCGCAGCGGCAATCGATGCTGAGCTCGATCAGCACTCGGTCAAAGTGGGTGTAGGCATCAAGTTCTAGCGTACCGTCCGCAAAGACCGTGCGCGTGCCGCAGCCGAGTGCCCCTGCTCCCACTGCTTTCGACGTCATGTACCGGCCTCTGTTTGATCGAAATCAATCCGGGCTTGCCCATCTCGCGATACTGTGAGTCGACTGGGAAGGGCAAAGACACCCGGACCTGCAGGAGAAACGCCGATGCGAAGCGGGGCTTGCCCTGTCGTCGACAGCAGGTGGCGCGACGACCGCAGCGGTAGATGCCCGGACACCGAGATGGATGGGGAGCCGTGAAGACCGTGAACAAGATGCTGAGACTGAACAACCGCGACAAGAACACGCTTCTGCGGACATCTTTCTTGTCACAACTCGGACCGACCGCGATGGCCTCGATGATGGAGATTGCCAACATCTCCAACTTTGAAGCCCGTGACGTGCTGTTTCGCGAAGGCGAGCCCGCCGACTGCTTTTACAGCGTGCTGAGCGGTTATGTCCGGCTGTATCGCCTCAACAAGGACGGGCGCGAAGCTGATATCCGCATCTGCGGGCCAGGAGACACCTTCTCCGAGTGCCTTTTGGCACTCGGTGACAAGTACCTGTACAACGCGCAGGCGGCTGAGACCGTGACACTCGCACGCTTCGAATTGCAGCGCGTCCGTGCGCTTGCCGAACAGGAAAAGGACGTCGCGAAGGCGATCATCCGCTGCCTGTCCGACCATCTGCGCACGACGATGGACTGCATCGCCAATGACCGCCTGCAGACAGCGCCGCAGCGGGTTGCACATTACCTCCTGAAGAACTGCCAGGCGGAAGGCGGTCCGGCCTCGATCCGCCTGCCGTTCCAGAAGAGCCTGCTTGCAGGCAAGCTCGGTCTGGCGCCCGAGGCGCTGTCGCGGGCATTCTCGTCGCTGCGGCGGTCGGGCGTCATCGTGCGAGGCCGCACGATCCATATCAGCGATGTGAACGCCCTGAGGCAGATCTGAGCACAGCATAGCATGCCGGCGACCTTGAAACTCAAAGGCCGCCGCTCTGCTGCAGGAAGCTCACGATCCGGTCCACGCCGGCGCCGCGCTTGAGATCCGTGAAGACGAAGGGCCGCTCCGAGCGCATTCGTCCCGCATCCCGCTGCATCACCTCGAGATCGACGCCCACATGCGGCGCGAGATCGGTCTTGTTGATGATGAGAAGATCCGATCGCGTGATGCCGGGACCACCCTTGCGCGGGATCTCCTCGCCCTGGCAGACGGAGATTACATAAAGTGTGATGTCGGCAAGATCGGGCGAAAAGGTAGCCGCCAGATTGTCCCCACCGGATTCGATGAACACCACATCGAGGTCCGGAATCCGGGCATTGAGATCGGCAATGGCCTTGAGGTTGATCGAAGCATCCTCGCGGATTGCCGTATGTGGACAGCCACCGGTCTCCACGCCCACCACGCGATCGGAGGTCAAGGCCTGCATGCGGATCAGCGCATCGGCATCTTCCCGCGTGTAGATGTCGTTGGTGACAACGGCGACCGAATAGTCGTCGCGCATCGCCTTGCAGAGCTTTTCCGTCAACGCCGTCTTGCCGGATCCGACCGGACCGCCGATGCCGACGCGAAGGGGGCCATTCTTCGATTTCATCATGTTCATCCTGTCTGACCGCTTTCGCCTAGGATTGGAAAAGCCGGGAATACTGGGTCTCGTGGCGCATGCTAAGCGTATCAGCAATCACGGTTGCCGAACCGAGATCGTTAAGGCCGAGCGACGAATACCGGGCGGCGGCATCGAGGATCCCCACCTCCGATGCGGCCAGGATCGCCACCCCGCGTGTCTGGCCGATCACCCCGAGACGGATCGCAACCGAAATATACTGCGAGACCTGCGCATGAAGGAAGGCAGCCAGCGCATCGGTCACGGTCACGCCGTGAGCGGCAGCCACCGCACCGACGGCGGTGCTGTAGGGCACCGGTCCGGAAAGCGCATCGAGGACCGGGTGCGGCCAGGCAGCCGCCGCCTTGACGAAGGCTTCCCCGAGCCGCGTGATCTCCGCATGACGTTCGGCAGAGCTCGCAAGCGCGATGGCAAGGGCCGTGACCTCGTGGAGCGCCCGTCCCTCACTCTGGCATCCATGGGCTTCGGCAAGCAGGATGGCATCGTTGCGCATGCCGCCATCACCAAGCAGCACCTGTAGCCAGGCCTCAAGACCATCACCATCGGCGATATGTCCATCGACCACAGCACTCTCGAGGCCTGCGGAATAGGAAAAGCCACCGACCGGAAAAGCCGGTGAAAGCCACGCCATCAGCCGCAGCAATGCGTGGCGGCTGGCCAGACCATCAGCCGCCATCTCAGCCATGGCCGGCCTCGTGATGTCCGCCATGCGATCCGTGACCGTGATACGCCCCACGGACCGGCTGGAACGGCTCGACCACGTCGCTTACGCTCGCTCCCAGCCCTGCAAGCATGTCCCGGATGACATGGTCACGCTGGATGAGGATGCGATCCGTTTCGATCTGGGCCGCGAGATGCCGGTTGCCCAGATGCCAGGCAAGCTCGATCAGGTGCAGCGTGTCGCGCGCCCGGATCTCGAACAGGCGCTCCTCCGCAGCCTGGATCTCGATCGTCGTGCCGTCGTCGAGCACCAGCCTGTCGCCATGGTGGAAGAGCACGGCCTCTTTCAGGTCGAGCATGACCATGTCGCCATTGTCGAGATGCAGGAGTTTGCGCCGCAAATGGCGCCCTTCATGCGGAAGAACAACGACACCTTCCGGCGCATCTGTGAGGAAACCGGCGGGTTTGAAAGACGTTGCGCGTTGCATGGAGACTCCGGCATGGCTGTTTTTTAAACCATGCACAGAAAGCAGGCATACGGCAAGATCTCTCTTCAGCCACGCCGCCCGATTGCCGCGAAAAGCCAAGCATCATCAGGAGCATGGTCCGAATGGACAGGTTCGATCACGGCCAGAGAGTCTTCGTGAAATACCCGGTCACGGCCAGCATCCTTGGCGAGGTAGAGCGCCTTGTCGGCCCAGGCATAGACGATCTCCGGGCGCTTGCCGGCCCGAAATTCGGCAACCCCGGCCGAGACCGTTACACCGAGTAAGACTTCATCAAAGACAATCACTTCCGCCGCCACCCGTTGACGCGCCTGCTCGACCAGCGCCAGTCTTTGCGCAACCGTTCCGCCTCTGAGAACGACGCCGAACTCCTCGCCACCAAGACGGGCGACCAGATGATCATCGCCGAAGACCTCTTTCAGCAGTCCAGAGATGGCCTGAATGATGCGATCCCCGGCCTGGTGGCCGAACCGGTCATTGATCAGCTTGAACCTGTCGATATCGATGATTGCCAGAGAAGCGTCCTGCACCACATCGGCAAGCACGTCATTGAAGGCGCGGCGATTGGCAAGACCGGACAGGGTATCCGTCCGGCTCAAGCGCTCGAACTGCTGCCGCGCCTGGACAAGGTCGCGAATGACATGCCCGGCGACCAAGGCGAAAGCACCGGTCAACGCCCCACCGAACAACCAGGAGAAGGCGACCATGACGGTGATCATCTCGCTCACGGGCACGCTGACGATCCCCAGCCCGTAGAGCAAGGGGAGAGACCCAAGGCCGACCAGACTGCTGATGATCACCGACCAGAAGCTGACCGCCAGGGCGAAACTCCAGATCGCCCGGGGGCTGTCGAGAACCCCGAGATCGATCTGCCGCCAGAGACGTTTGCCGACGAGAATCACCGCCTGCTCCTTCATGAACATGCGTAATGGATTAGGCATCGCCGCTTCCCCAATCCCTAATCGAATCGCTCAAATGCAATCGATCTGGGCGATCATTGAGGAACGACCGAAAAAGGCCTGAAGCACAACCCATCCGAGACGATAAAAACCAATACACGCAACCGCAGAAGCGCGTCCAGGCAGCGTACCGCTCGTTCCCGCAGGGCAAGATCCGAAGCCTCAAGGCAAGTCAAGAAGCGTGGTGGAGATCGATGGAAAGGTCGAGCAATTGCGGCAACGGCGTCCACCAGCCGGTGCGCACACCACCGGCACGCAGCATGGCAGCCGTCCAGGTATTGCAGCCGAGAAAGGCGTTGAACACACCTTCGGCCTCGAAGAAGACATCGTCCAGACCATAGGCAGCGCCTGGAATGACCACCGGCGCCCCGCCCTGGCGCACGAAGCTTGCCCGGATCTCGGCAATCATCTGTGTGCGCCGCTCTTTCGCTATCTGAAGCGGGCGGACCGCGGGATGGCCCAAGTCGATCGGGCCAGCGACAGAGACATGCAGCACGGACCGGTCGATCGTCAGCGCCTTCAAGACAGGAAGCGGCCGGATGTCGCCCCAAGTCGGCGTTTCGATATAGAAGGACCGCCCACCCCAACCAATGACGAGATAGTCGACCCCGGGCATGTCGAGTGGCAAGCCGGACGGAACGAGATCGGAAAAGGCTGCCCTGACTTCCTCATCGACTGGAAGAGCGATGTCGGTGTGGATCGGATTGGCAAGCAGAAGGATCTCGGTTTCGCCGCCGACAAAGGCAGCAGCGGGAGACGGCAGCGGACGCGGGACCACCGTACCCAGCACGATAAACACAAGAAGGGCGACCAGGAGGCCGCCCATCCATTTCGACAACCGGAGCGCTGTGCTCATCAGAACAGGAAATACCGTTGCGCCATGGGCAGCTTGGTTGCGGGCTCGCAGGTCAGCAGCTCGCCATCGGCGCGCACTTCGTAGGTTTCCGGATCCACTTCCACATGCGGCGTCAAGTCGTTGTGGATCATCGACTTCTTGGAGATGCCCCCGCGGGTATTCTTGACCGCGACCAGCTGCTTGGCAATGCCGAGGCGGTTGGCGAGGCCGGCATCGAGTGCCGCCTGGCTGACGAAGGTGACGGAGGAGTTCGTGCGTGCCTTGCCGTAGGCGCCGAACATCGGGCGATAGTGGACGGGCTGCGGTGTCGGAATGGACGCGTTCGGATCGCCCATCGGGGCGGCGGCGATCACACCACCCAGAAGAACCATTTCCGGCTTCACGCCAAAGAAGGCAGGCTTCCACAGCACCAGGTCCGCACGCTTGCCGACCTCGATCGAGCCGATCTCGTGGCTGACCCCATGGGCGATCGCGGGGTTGATCGTGTATTTAGCGATGTAGCGCTTGGCACGCATGTTGTCGTTGTCGCCGGTCTCCGACGGCAGCGCGCCGCGCTGACGCTTCATCTTGTCGGCCGTCTGCCAGGTACGGATGATGACCTCGCCGACGCGGCCCATGGCCTGGCTGTCCGAAGAAATGATCGAGAAGGCACCGATGTCGTGCAGGATGTCTTCCGCCGCGATCGTTTCCTTGCGGATGCGGCTTTCGGCAAAGGCAATGTCTTCCGGGATCGACGACGAGAGGTGATGGCAGACCATCAGCATATCGAGATGCTCGGCTACCGTGTTCACCGTGTACGGCCGCGTCGGATTGGTCGACGACGGGATGACGTTCATCTGGCCGCAGATCTTGATGATGTCGGGCGCGTGGCCGCCGCCTGCACCTTCCGTGTGGAAGGCGTGGATGGTCCGCCCGCGAATGGCATTGACGGTATCCTCGACGAAGCCGCTTTCGTTCAGCGTGTCCGTATGGATCATCACCTGGACATCGTACTGGTCGGCAACAGAAAGGCAGCAGTCGATGGCAGCGGGCGTCGTGCCCCAGTCCTCGTGCAGCTTCAGCGAAGTCGCACCGCCGAGAACCATTTCCTCAAGCGCGCCGGGAAGCGATGCATTACCCTTGCCGGCAAAGGCAAGGTTCATCGGGAAGGCGTCGGCCGCCTCGATCATGCGTGCGAGGTGCCAGGGGCCGGGCGTGCAGGTGGTTGCAAGCGTACCATGAGCCGGACCCGTGCCACCGCCCAGCATGGTGGTGAGACCCGACATCAGCGCCTCCTCGATCTGCTGCGGGCAGATGAAGTGGATATGCGCGTCCATGCCACCGGCGGTCACGATCTTGCCCTCGCCGGCAATCGCTTCTGTGCCGGGACCGACAATGATGTTGACGTCAGGCTGGGTGTCCGGATTGCCGGCCTTGCCGATCGCAACGATGCGGCCGTCCTTCAAGCCGATATCGGCCTTCACGATGCCCCAGTGGTCGAGGATCAAAGCATTGGTGATGACGGTATCGACAGCGCCGTTTGCCCGAGTGACCTGGCTCTGGCCCATGCCATCGCGGATGACCTTGCCGCCGCCGAACTTCACCTCTTCGCCATAGGTGGTGAAGTCCTTCTCCACTTCGATGAACAGCTCCGTATCTGCAAGACGCACCTTGTCGCCCGTGGTCGGACCGAACATCGAAGCATAGGCGGCGCGGGACATCTTGTAGGACATGGGCGTCAGGTTCCTTGGGAGAGGGAGGAAGCGAAGAGAGGTTGCAGCCGCATGATCCGGCCACTGGCGAGATGCTGTTCGACGATGCGCCGCTCGGCCTCGAAGGGATGGCCATCCCAGCCGCTATGCCCGAAGCCGGCAAGGATCAGGGTATCGCTACGGTGCTTGGGATCGGAAAGCAGCGCCTGGATCACGACCATGCCGCTCGACGGCACGACATAGGGCTCGGCATCGAAAGCAGCGAGCGCCGTGTCGAGCGCATCATGGATCTCTCGGCTGATGATCCGGTGCTGTTTGCCCTTCGCCGTTGCGAAGGCCTCGAAACCGTCGGTGTAATCATCACAGAAGTCGTCGAGTTCCGGGTGGCTGATCGCCAGCTGAGGCTTGAGCTCCGCGAACTTGTCGGGATCGCGCACCGACCAGATCTCGGCCGTGCGGCTGACGGCCTCGCTGTCACGCCATGCCGGATCGGCCAGCATGGTAGCCCCGGGCCGCCCCGTGTTGCAAACCGCGATGATATCGGTTCGGCGACCGGCTGAACCGAAGTTCCGGCTACCGTTGAAGCGGATCACCAGGTCCGCGGCATCGATCAGGGGGGCTGCCCCTTCATGCACCGGGCCATTGCCCACGATCATGATCTGTCTAGCCTGAGCCATCGCGTCTCACCCTCAATAGAGCCCGACCAGCGATTTCAACTCTTCCGTACGGCGCTTCGTCAGGTCCGCAAGGCAGGATGAAATCATCAACGGCTGCATGGAACCTCCTTCGACCGAGTAACCTTCGACATCGCAGGCCGCGTCGCGATAAGCGAGCCAGGCACGTTGCGAAGCCAAAAGCCGCTTGGCTGCCCCATTGTCATCCGAAGGTGGCGAGGCCTTGTCCCATGAGAGCATGGCGGCGCGCGTTTCGGCCCATTGGGCATTCATTGCGGCATCGGCTTTTCGATAGTCCTCGGCCGCACATTGGTTCATGTCGGCCTGGGTCATGGCATTGTTGCAATCGACGTCCCGCACGTCCTCGCCCGAGGCCGGCGCGTCTTGCAACAATACGCAGCCACAGAGCATCAGGATCACGCCCCAGTTCATCGCTCGCACCATGACCGCTCCCCGCTCGCCTCCATGTCAGAGGCTGCCCATGACCTGCTGGCGGAAGCCGTAGACCTCGCGCTTGCCCGACAGCGGGATCAGCGTCACCTGCCGCGTCTGCCCCGGTTCGAACCGGACAGCCGTACCGGCGGGCACGTCAAGCCGCATGCCGCGTGCCTTGTCACGATCGAAGATCAAGCCGGCATTGGTCTCGAAGAAATGGTAGTGGCTGCCGACCTGAACCGGACGGTCACCGCTATTGGACACCTCGATGGTGACGGTCGGATGACCGGCATTCAGTTCGATTTCGCCTGGCGCGGCAATGATTTCACCGGGGATCATCGATCTCTCCTTGAGCAGGTTCAGGCAGCACGCGAAGGCTGGCAGCCTTCGGCCTTGAGAATTCGTTTTGTCGACGCCGGGTTTGAGACCAGCTTTTCCGCCGGGCGGATCGGGCGGCGCACGAGTTCGCCACCACAATTCGGGCAGCGGTCGGAAAGCTTGGTCGAGACGCAGTCGGCGCAGAACGTGCATTCGAAGCTGCAGATCATAGCCTCCCCGCTTTCGGGCGGCAGATCCTTGTCACAGCATTCGCAATTCGGTCGCAGTTCCAGCGCCATGATCTCGGTCCTCAGCGAATGGGTTCGTGCACGGTCACAAGCTTCGTGCCGTCGGGGAAGGTCGCCTCGATCTGCACGTCATGGATCATCTCAGCAATGCCTTCCATCACCTGGTCGCGGGTGATGACATGCGCGCCGGCCTCCATCAGATCTGCCACCGCCCGGCCGTCACGCGCACCTTCAACGACAAAGTCGGTGATCAGCGCAATCGCTTCCGGATAGTTGAGCTTTACGCCCCGTTCCAGCCGGCGCCGGGCCACCATGGCGGCCATCGCGATCAGCAGTTTGTCCTTTTCCCGCGGCGTCAGATTCATGCGTGCTCCAATGGCGTGATCGTCAGAGAGTCCAGACTTTTGGCACAGACGCGCCCCCGCGCAAGGCCGAAATGATTGGGATCAGGATTTTTCTCAAGGCAAAGCCGTCAGGGGCTGCCACACGGGCAACAAGCTTGCCCTGCCAATGACTTACGCCGCCCATTTCTTCACCGATCTGCTCACGAATTGGGCGAACGAGCCCCTCGGCGCGGGGGCTGACGAAGATCAGCGTCGCGAAGGCAACGCGACCGGAGAGGACAGCGGGCGAGGATACAAGCCCTGCCACATCACCCTCGAATTTCAGCTCTTCGGCATGCAACAGCAGTCCACCGCGGCGGATCCGCCAGCGGTCGCGAACGAGCCCGGCATTCATCGCCTCGCCCATGGCCTTACGCCCAAGAAGGGTGGCCTCGACCGCGAGAAATTCAGCATCATCGGCAAGATCAACCTCCAGCCGACGGGTGAGCGACGCATTGTCGAAGAGAATGCTTTCCTGCGGCAGCCAGTGCATCTTGGCGCCCTCTCCCACCTCGATGCGGGTGGTGATCTGGCCGGTGCCGGCGGAGGCCTTGTAGATCTTCTCGCAAGCCTGGGTCGTTGCGGTGAGAAAGCAGCCGGGCCCGGCCCGGAAATTCCAGTCGAATTGGTCACCGCCGGTGATGCCGCCGGCGGTATTGATCGTCACCGCCTCGAGTTCGTCGGTGAAGCTTTCGGGAAGGCGGATCTTCGCCGCCCCTTCCTGATAAAGCTCGGCGATGCGCGTGCGCCCGCCGAGCGACTTCGTCACAAGTCGTCCGACACCACGGGCGCGTTGCTGTCTGGTTTGCTGGATGGCGTGCACCTTGTCCCCTGCCCGCCATCGCTGATCGCG
>JAIXSF010000059.1 GCA_027484835.1 Rhizobiaceae bacterium
CACGCCGCCGTTCATCGCATGGCGGACCAGAATCGCGATTGCGAGCAGCCCGAGAAGGCTGGCAAGCCCCTGCAGCGCATTGCGAACCCGGTTGCCGGGCCAGTTGCGCATCTCGTAAGCCGAGAGAAGGGCAAGGAGCGCCGGGATGCCGTAGCCCGGCAGCAGCTGGTTGAGGAAGGGCGTGCGCGACAACGCGTCCGGCCCGACAAGCGTCGGATCCCAGCCGATGCGAAACAGTACGCCGACGAGCGCGATGACCATGATCCATGGCAAGCCGCTCCAGCCACGCTTTCGTGTCGCCATCAGATAGGCAAAGCCGAGAAGCGACAGCAGGATTGTGGTCACCACGCCGTCGGTGAGCGTGTGAAGCGCGAGCGCAAAGGCAGCGAAACTGCCGGCGAGCAGACTATCGATGCCGCGTCGGAAACCCTGCAGCGCAGCTTTACGGTCGAGATACTCGCAAGCGGCAAGCAGGGCCGCGCCGAGGCCAATGCTGAAAATGGCGTGCAGCCAGTCACGGGCATAGATACCGTAGAAAACGAAGCTGATCGTGGCGAGCAAAACAGGCAGAGCCGCCGCAATCACGGCCCAGACTGTCGAGAATAGCGGGTCCTCGGCAAACCGTCGGCGGATCTGTGCAAGTCCGATGAACAGGAAGACGGCGGCAAGACCGAGCAGCACATACATCGCGATCACATCGAGGGCTGGCAGGCTGGTCTTCACCACATCCCAGCCAAGCAGCATGGCCTGAGCCTGCCCGACCATGCCGGTTTCGATGATGGCCGCCAGCAGGGCTCCCACGGACGCAATCGCGGTCGGCCAGAAGGCGCCATGACGTGCGCTGCCCGCCGCCGCAAGCGCTGCGATCAGTGCCGCAAAGCCGAAGAGCGGGAAAAGGTCCCCCACATTCCGTTCGAGCATCATGAGCGCTGGCAGGAGGACCGCAAGTGAGAGCGTCACGTCGAGACCGACGGGACCGGACGTCATGCGCCGTCCCAGCGTTTCGAGCGAAAGCGGCGCCTCCCGAACCGCCGGATCCTCGCCGGTGGTCCCGGGCCAGATCAACATCCAGGCAGCGATCATGGCGATCAGCGAGAGCGCGATCGGCGTGATCTCGCCGATGTCGAGCAAAGCCACCAGAGCCCAAATCCCGAGCAGGCTCTGCGCGATTGCCGGAACGATCAGCCAGCCCTTGAAGCGCGAGGCGACAGATGTCGCGACCTGCGCGATGGTGAGGTAGGTGAACAGCGTCCAAAGGCTCGGCGCCGTGGTCGAGATCAGCAGCGGCGTCAGCATTGAGCCCGCGAGCCCGAGCCCTGCCAGTGCCTGGCCATGCAACAGCGACAGACCGAGAACGCCGAAAGCCGTGAACGCCAGCAGGATGAAGGCGAGCGTCGGGCCGATAAACGCATAGATGCCATGCGCGGCATAGATTGCACCGAACAGGGAAACGGCACCCGCCGCCGTCAGAATGCCCGGCACCATTGCATTGGCGTAGAGGGCTTCGGCCTTCGGCAACGCCTTGCGACGGATGAGTTCGCCGACCGCGACCAGGGCGAGGCCGAAGAGGGCGGCAAGCGTCAGTCGTACGCCGGGTCCGAGAAGGCCGCTTTCGATCGAGTAGCGCACGAGAAAGACGCCGCCAAGCGCCAGCGCCAGACCACCCGCCCAGACCGCCCAGCGGGCGCCGAGCAGGTTTTCAAGGCTTTCGGCCGGAGCCCTTGCCGGCGTTTCCGCACGCGCTGCAGCGGGCAGGACCTCCGGCTCGGCTTCGTCGTCGAGCGGTGTCGCCAGCGTCTCGCGACGCGGCGCGATTTCCTCCAGCGGCGGTTCCTCCTCGCCGAGCAGGTCAGCAGACGGCCTTGCATCCGCCGCAGCGTCCGGCACACCGGTTCGGCTTGCGACTGCGGCTGTGCCCTGTTCGGCCTCCGGTCCGCCAAGGCGCAGCAAGCGCTCGCGGACTTCGCCCAGTTCCTTTTCCAGCCGGTCGATCCGCTTTGCAGATCCCCTGACGATGATGAAGAGAACGCCGATCAGGATCAGCGGCAACAATTCGAACATGCTTCCTCGCAGCTTGCGAAACGAGGAGATAAACTAACCTTTTTCTGGCGGAGGAAAAGCGTTGAGCGTCACGCACTGGTCAGCTGGAGTGCTGACGCAGACATGGGCGAGTATAAGGGTGCATCGGTGAGCCTCTTGCAATCGGGCAGGAAACTTTCTAAATCCCGACTACCGGCAGCCGCCGGTTTTCTTTGGCACTTATTATGCTCGAGTTGAGCATAATTAATGGAGGAGATCGCCATGGAAGCGCAGACGTTGCCGCAAACCATTACCGGACTTCGCACCGCAGCCGAGCGCTTCGGCGTCTGGGAACGGCCAGATCTGACCTACACGCCTGCGGTGGCCAAGGAGACGGAGCACCTTTACGAGCGCGTCCGCGACTTTATTCCGGCGATCGAATGGCCGGTCTTCGCGCCTTACATCCACGCCATCAACCGGCTGAAGAAGGAGCGCGGCGCCGTCATTCTCGCGCACAACTACCAGACGCCGGAGATCTTCCACTGCGTCGCAGACATCAAGGGCGATTCGCTGCAGCTCGCGCGCGATGCCGTCAGCGTCGATGCCGAGATCATCGTCCAGTGCGGCGTGCATTTCATGGCAGAGACCTCGAAGCTGCTCAATCCGCAAAAGACGGTGCTGATTCCCGACGGACGCGCCGGCTGCTCGCTGTCGGAATCAATCACCGGTGCCGATGTCCGGCTGCTGCGCGAGCGCTACCCCGGCGTGCCCGTCGTCACCTATGTCAACACCTCTGCCGATGTGAAGGCCGAGACCGACATCTGCTGCACGTCGGCCAATGCGGTTGACGTGGTCAACAGCTTCGACAGCGACACCGTGCTCTGCATTCCCGACGAATATCTGGCGATGAACGTCGCCAACCAGACTTCGAAGAAGATCCTTACCTGGAAGGGCCACTGCGAGGTGCATGAGCGCTTCACGGCCGATGAGCTGCTCGAATACAAGCGTGCCGACCCGCGCATCGAGATCGTCGCGCATCCGGAATGCCATCCGAGCGTGCTGGCGGTCTCGGACTATGCCGGCTCGACCAAGGGCATGATCGACTACGTCAAAACAAAGCGACCCGCCCGGGTCCTTCTGGTCACCGAATGCTCTATGGCTTCGAACATCCAGGTTGAAGTGCCGGAGGTCGATTTCGTCAAGCCGTGCAATCTCTGTCCGCACATGAAGCGCATCACCCTGCCGAAAATCCTCGACAGCCTGCTTTTCATGACCGAGGAAGTGACGGTTGATCCCACGATCGCCGGCCGCGCAAGGCTGGCCGTCGAGCGGATGATCAATCTGAAGAACTGAGATACCGGCCGGCCGGGGAGGGCTGAATGGCAACCAATCTTGAATCCATGCGGCCGCAATCCTGGCAGGGCATCGACGATATCGTCATCGTCGGGGGCGGTCTGGCCGGCCTGTTCTGCGCGCTGAAGCTCGCACCACGCCCCGTCACGGTGCTGGCTGCCGCCCCGATCGGGCAGGGCGCATCCTCGGCCTGGGCGCAAGGTGGCATTGCCGCCGCGATGAGCCCCGGCGACAGCTTCGACAAGCATCTGGCCGACACGGTTGTGGCCGGTGCCGGGCTGGTCGAGGAGAAAATGGCGCGGCTGATGATCTCGGAAGGGCCCGACCGCGTGCATGATCTGCTCGGTTATGGTGTCCCCTTCGACCGCGACCTCGAAGGACATCTGCTGCTGTCGCGCGAGGCCGCCCATTCCGAGCGGCGCATTGTGCGCGTGGCCGGCGACCGGGCCGGTGGTGCGATCATGGAGGCGCTGATCTCGGCTGTCCGCCGCACGCCGTCGATTCGGGTCATGGAGGGTTACGTCGTCGAGGAACTGATCGCCGAAGGCCGCTTCGTCTCTGGCGTCATTGCAAGGCCCGATGCCGGCCAATCGAAGACGCGCGTCGCCTTTCCGGCCCGCGCTGTCGTGCTCTGCTCCGGCGGCGTCGGGCATCTCTACCAGGTGACCACCAATCCGACGGAAGCGCGCGGGACCGGTGTCGGCATGGCCGCCAAGGCCGGTGCCATGATTGCGGATCCCGAATTCGTCCAGTTCCATCCGACGGCCATCGATATCGGCCAGGACCCGGCGCCACTCGCGACCGAGGCCTTGAGGGGCGACGGTGCCGTGCTCGTCAACCGTGCCGGCCACCGCTTCATGACCGACCTGCATGCAGACGCCGAACTTGCCCCCCGAGATATCGTCGCGCGCGGCGTCTTCGCCGAAGTGTCAGCCGGCCGCGGCGCATTCCTCGATTGCACCAAGGCAATCGGCAAGGATTTCGCCAAGCGATTTCCGACCGTCTATGCCTCCTGCATCGCGGCGGGTATCGATCCCGCGACACAAGCCATCCCGGTCGTGCCGGCGGTGCACTACCACATGGGCGGCGTGCTCGTGGATGCCGATGGCCGCACCTCGCTCGACGGGCTCTGGGCCGCCGGCGAAGTGACGTCCAGCGGCGTGCATGGCGCAAACCGTCTGGCTTCCAACTCGCTCCTTGAGGCTGTGGTGTTTGCCGGTCGCATCGCCGATTCGATCAAGGGCATGCTGCCGGAATCGGCACTCTATGAATGGGCGAAGACGGCGGGCGAAAACGACGATCTGGTGACGATCGAGGACAGTCCTGAACTCTCGACCCTGAGGGGATTGATGAGCGCCCATGCCGGCGTCATCCGCGACGAGGCGGGCCTGAAGCTTCTCATCCGCGAACTGGTCGGACTGGAGCGCAAGCGCCCGCGCGTGCGCTTCTCCAACATTGTCGCGACCGCCAAGCTGATTGCCGTCGGCGCCTATCTGCGCACCGAAAGCCGCGGCGCACACATGCGCGCCGATCATCCGGCACCGATAGAAGACCTTCGCCACCGCACCTACTTGACGCTCAAGGATGCAAACCGCATCGCCGCCGAACTGGCCGGCTGAGGAGGAAACGCCAATGACCACGAGCCTTCGCCCGCAAATCTCCCCGCTGATGATCGAGGATCTCGTCCGCAATGCCTTGCTGGAG
>JAIXSF010000408.1 GCA_027484835.1 Rhizobiaceae bacterium
ACCACGGCGAGCACAACGAGCGCCAAGGCCGCGATCTGCGTCTTCTTCAGCTTTTCCTTGAGGATCACCGCGCCCATCAGGATTGAGAAAAGCGGGTTGATGAAATAGCCGAGCGCGGTGTCGAGCGCGTGGCCGGCGCCGATTGCCCAGACATAGATACCCCAGTTGACGCTGATCAGCGTGGCGGTGACGGCCGCCATGCCGAGCATACGCGGATTGCGGATCGCCTTTTTCAGATCGTCGGTCTGCCTGATGACGAGCAGCAGCAATCCGGCCACCGGCACCGACCAGAGGATCCGGTGCGCAATCACTTCGGCCGGCGAGATATGCGCCATAGCCTTCATGTAAAGCGGCAGGAAGCCCCAGAGCAGATAGGCGGAGAGCGCAAAAAGAAAGCCGTTCAGGCTGTCCCGGTTCTCCGCAGGGGCGGTGACGTCGGCCATGGTGTTTCCTGACTTTTGTTATGCTTGGAAACGGGATTACGCCTGCAAGGTTGCAGGCGCCAATTCATTTCTGTGAAGCATCGTTCAGGAACGCCGATGAATGTCGGCGGGGTCTGATCACTCCGCCGCAATCTTTCCCGCCAGTTCGCGGTTCTTCATCAGCTTGTAGACGATACTGTCCATCAGCGCCTGGAACGAGGCGTCGATGATATTCTCGGAGACGCCGACCGTCCACCAGCGGGCGCCCGTCGCATCGGTAGATTCGATCAGGACGCGGGTGATCGCCTCGGTGCCGCCATTGAGGATACGAACCTTGTAGTCGGCGAGTTCGAGATCAAGGATCTCGGCCTGATACTTGCCGAGGTCCTTGCGCAGCGCGATGTCGAGCGCGTTGACGGGACCATCGCCTTCGGCAACGGACATCACGGTCTCGCCATCGACGAGAACCCTCACCACGGCCTCCGAGACGGTTTTCAGCCGGCCATGGCTGTCGAAGCGCCGCTCGACCATGACGCGGAAACTCTCGACCGCGAAAAATTCCGGCACCGTGCCGAGCGTCTTGAGAGCAAGCAATTCGAAGCTCGCATCCGCGCCCTCATAGGCATAGCCCGAGGCCTCGCGTTCCTTGACGACCGAGATCAGCGTGTCGAGCTTCGGATCGTCCTTGGCGACCCGGATGCCGCGGCGCTTCAACTCGTTGAGGAAGTTGGCCTTGCCGCCCTGATCGGAGACCATGACCTTGCGGAAATTGCCGACACTTTCCGGCTGGACATGCTCGTAGGTCTTCGGATCCTTCAGAAGCGCCGAGGCATGGATGCCGGCCTTGGTGGCAAAGGCCGAGCCGCCGACATAAGGCGACTGGTGGTTCGGAGAGCGATTCAGCAACTCATCGAAAGCGCGCGACAGCCGGGTGAGGCCGACGAGCTTTTCCCGGTCGATCGACGTCGTGAAGCGCGACGCATAGGTCTCCTTCAGACAGAGCGTCGGCATGATAGTGACGAGATCGGCATTGCCGCAGCGTTCGCCAATCCCGTTCAGCGTGCCCTGGATCTGCCGAACGCCGGCCTCGACGGCCGCGAGCGAATTGGCGACCGCCTGGCCGGTGTCGTTATGCGCGTGGATGCCGAGCGAGGCGCCGGGGATGCCGGAGGCGATGACGGCCGAGACGATCTCGCGGATCTCCGGCGGCTGCGTGCCGCCATTCGTATCGCAGAGCACGACCCAGCGGGCGCCGGCGTCGTAAGCCTCTTTTGCACAGGCGATGGCATAGTCGGGATTGGCCTTGTAGCCATCGAAGAAGTGTTCGCAGTCGACCATGGAAAGTTTGCCCGCTTCGACCACGGCCTTGACGCTCTCGCGGATGCTTTCGAGATTTTCCTCGTTGGTGCAGCCGAGCGCGACCTTCACGTGATAGTCCCAGCTCTTGGCCACGAGACAGATGGCGTCCGCCTTGGCCTGCAGGAGTTGGGTCAGACCCGGATCGTTGGAGGCGGAGACACCCGCACGCTTCGTCATGCCGAAGGCGACGAAGCCGGCCCGTTTCGTCCGCTTTTTGGAAAAGAACGTCGTGTCCGTCGGGTTTGCGCCTGGATAGCCGCCCTCGACATAGTCGAAGCCGAACTCGTCCAGCATGGCCGCAATCGCGATCTTGTCCTCGACGGAAAAATCAACGCCCGGCGTCTGCTGGCCGTCGCGCAGTGTCGTGTCGAACAGAGTGATCTTTTCAAGCGTCATGCTGGTGTCCTCAGGCAACTCGGTGATCTCACGTCCATTCCCCGCATGCGGGGAGTGGGTAGGGTGAGGGGCAGTCTTTACTTCAGTTCTTCCCCGCAAACCGATCCGTCGCCCGGATCAGTTGGTCGAGAATGCCAGGCTCGAGATAGGCGTGACCCGCACCCTCGATCAGATGGAAATCCGCCTTCGGCCAGGCCTTGTGCAGCTGCCATGCATATTTGGCCGGGCAGGGCATGTCGTAGCGACCGTGGATGATCACGCCCGGGATGTCCCTCAGCTTGTAGGCATCGCGCAACAGCTGACCTTCCTCCAGCCAGCCGGCATGGACGAAGAAGTGGTTTTCGATGCGGGCAAAGGCGAGCGCGAAGTCCGCGTCGTAGAAATGGCCGGAATAATCCGGGTTCGGCAGAAGCGTGATCGTCTCGCCTTCCCAGGAGCTCCAGGCGACCGCGCAGCGCAGCTGTTCCTCACGGTCGGTGCCGGTCAGCCGGCGGCGATAGGCGGCCATCATCTCGTGGCGCTCGTTCTCCGGGATGGGCGCAATAAACCGCTCCCACTTGTCCGGGAACATCTCGGAGACGCCGAACTGGTAGTACCAGTCGAGCTCGGCCTTGGTCAGCGTGTAGATCCCGCGCAGGACCAGTTCGGACACGCGCTCCGGATGGGTTTCGGCATAGGCAAGCGCCAGCGTCGAGCCCCACGAGCCGCCGAAGACGAGCCATTTTTCCGCACCGATCATCTGACGGAGCCGCTCGATATCGGCGACCAGATGCCAGGTGGTGTTGGCCTCGATTGAGGCATGCGGCGTGGACTTGCCGCAACCGCGCTGATCGAACAGGATCACGTCGTAAAGCGCGGGATCGAAGAGGCGACGATGCGATGGGCTGGTCGCGCCGCCCGGGCCGCCATGCAGGAAGACCGCAGGCTTGGCACCCTTGGTGCCGAAACGCTCCCAATAGATCTGGTGACCGTCGCCGACATCAAGCATGCCGGTCTCAAAGGGTTCGATCTCGGGATAAAAGCCGCGCAATTCAGTCGTCATGTCATGTCCTCTTCGGTGGCCAGGCCACCGTATCGTGATCGGGATGCTGCCGTGAGGTGGCGGCGATCCCGGCATTGCCGGCCGGTAGATCCGAACGGTCGGTCTGCTTTTCCGGCAGGCCGAAAAGTCTGTCGAAATAGCTGATGCGGCTTTCGACGCCATCCTGCGAGATGGGCTCTGCCATTTCAGGCTTGTCGAGGCTGCCGATGGTCACGCTGATATAGGGCGAACCCTTGGTGCGGAAGAAAAGCGGCGTGCCGCAGTCCTTGCAGAAGCCACGCCCGCACGGATCGGACGACTGGTACCAGCTGGGTTCGCCCCGCATCAGAAGGAAATCCTCCTGGCGAGAACCGGCGAGCGCCATGAAGAAATTGCCGCTCGCCTTCTGGCACATGCGGCAGTGGCAGATATGCGGATAGCCGAGCTCCCCCGCTATTCTGTAACGGATCGCGCCGCACTGGCAGCCGCCCGAGTGCACCTGACGGGTCATTGGTCGTCCTCCGGCGGCCACTGAGCCGTGTCGTGGTCGGGGTGCTGGAAGCTCTCGACCGAGGCGAAGAATTCCTCCATCGCGGGGCTGGTAAAAGCGGGCTTTTCGAAGAGATGGTCGATCCAGGGCAGCCGCTGGTGGTGGTTCACCTGGATCTGCGGCTCGAAACGCTCCGGATGATCGAAGGCGCCGATCGCCAGTTCCACCCCGTTGGGGTGATGATAGGAAAGCGGCGTTCCGCATTTGGCGCAGAAGCCGCGCTTCACCTTGGAGGAAGAGCGGTAAAGCATCGGCTGCCCGCGCGTCCAGGTCAGGTGCGCCTGATCGGCGGTGACGAAGGCGCCGAAAAAGGAGCCGAAATGCTTCTGGCACATGCGGCAATGACAGATCGACGGCCGCCCAAGCTTGGACGCCTGGAACCGGATGGCACCGCACTGACAGCCACCGCTATGGATCTCGCTCATGCGTGTCTCCTCATTTCACTGCAGCCAAAACCATCCTACCGCTTGACCTCCCAGGTGGTGACCCGCTCGCCGGTCTCTTTGTCCTTGCCGTCCTTGAGTTGGATGCCCTTGGCTGCCAGATCGTCGCGGATCTTGTCGGCTTCGGCGAAATTTTTGGCTTTCAGCATTTCGAGCCGCATGTCGACAAGCGCCTGGACGGCGGCCGAGAGGTCTTCGCTCACTTCTGCCTTCTTCGGCGCAACACCCAGAAGGGCCGCAGAGGCAGCGAACAGCGACAGCTTCGATGGATCCGCATTTGCTGCCTGGGCAAGCGCATGGATCGCCTGAACGGCTGCGACCGTGTTGAGGTCGTCTGCAAGTGCTTCAAGGATGGAGGCATCCGGAGTCACGTCGCCAGCATAACCCGCAGGCCATTTTGCCAGCAGGCGTTCTGCCTCCTCCAGCCGCTTCACCGAAAAGTCGATCGGCTCGCGGTAATGCGTCATCAGCATCGCAAGCCTGAGCACTTCGCCCGGCCACTGGCGACCGCCGAACTTCTCCGTCGCCAGCAACTCGTTGATCGTGACGAAATTGCCTTCCGATTTCGACATCTTGCGGCCCTCGACCTGCAGGAAGCCGTTATGCATCCAGACGGTCGCCATCAGGTCGTTGTCGAAGGCGCAGCAGGACTGGGCGATCTCGTTTTCATGGTGCGGGAAGATCAGGTCGAGCCCGCCGCCATGGATGTCGAACTGATGCGGCTTGGCCTTGGCCTTCGGCGAGAGACGATCCTTGATCTCTTCCCAGAGATAGCGGTCGGCCATGGCGGAGCATTCGATATGCCAGCCGGGACGGCCATAGATCGGCGTCGTTGTCTTCTCGAAGGTAAAGCTCGCCGGCCAGCCGGGCTCGGTGTCGGCCGATTGCTTCCATAGCACGAAATCGGCCGGGTTCATCTTGTGGCTTTCGACCGCGACGCGGGCACCCGCCTGCTGATCTTCCAGCTTGCGCTTCGACAGCATGCCGTAATCGGCCATGGACGCGGTCGAAAACAGCACCTCATGGCCCTCGGAACCAGTCGCGACATAGGCATGGCCCATGTCGAGCAGCCGCTGGATGATCGTGATCATCTGGGGAATGTTGTCGGTCGCACGCGGCTCATGGGTGGGCTTCAGGCACCCGAGCGACGCAACGTCCTCGTGGAACTGGCTCTCCGTCTTGCCGGTCACCGCCCGGATCGCCTCGTTGAGGCTCATCGAACCATCGGCGATCTGTCCGCCGAAGTCGCGCAAGGCGCGTGCGTTGATCTTGTCGTCGACGTCGGTGATGTTGCGGACATAGGTGACCTTGTCCGCGCCATAGGTGTGGCGCAGCAGCCGGTAGAGAACGTCGAAGACGATGACAGGGCGGGCGTTGCCGATATGGGCAAAGTCATAGACGGTCGGGCCGCAGACATACAGGCGCACAGTGTCGGGGTCGATCGGCTCGAAGTCGACCTTCTCGCGTGTGAGCGTGTTGTAAAGCTTGAGGCCGCCGGCCATGTGAAACTCCCAGAATGATTTACCCGGCTGGACCGGGTCGTTTGTCATCTGGGGCTATGCAGGAGACGAAAACGGCCAGGCCAGCGAATGCGCTAGCGAATAATGATCCCGCAAATGATGCAGAGGCTCGTTTTCATGACGCGCTTTATGGCGCGCGGAGCCGATTTGGTCAAGGGTGCTCGCCTTGTGCCGATCTGGAACACGCAATGCCGACGAAGCTGTGGATGTCGGATCGCAAGTTAAGGCTTTTTCAAGGTAACTCCCCAATTGTAGCGGGTACGACTTCGCCCTCGGAGATGATCTTCGGTATGGACTACACCCTGCATCTGCCCACCATCATGGTTGTCCATGCCCTGGTCACACTCATCTCCGCGCTGGTCACCATGTATATGTGGTGGCGCTACCGGGGTGGCCGCGTCATGCCACTGCTGGTCGTGGCGGGCCTCTCGGGCTGCGCCGCCATGTTGCTGCATGCAGCCCGCGGCAGTCTGCCTCTGAATGTCTCGTCCGGTCTGGGGCTTGGGCTCGGAATTCTTGCCGTCGCGTTCTACTGGCAGGCTGTTGTCGCCTTTGAAGGCGGAAGGCTTTCGCTGCCCAAGGCGTTTGTCGGTATCTTCGTCTGGTTTGCTCTATGGCTGACGCCGCCCTTCCAGCAGTCGATCGAGCTGCGGACCTCCGTCCTGGGCCTGCTGGTCGCCGGTTACTGTTTCCTGACGGCGTGGGAAATGATGCGGCAGGCAAGCCGTGAGCCGCTGCCGTCGCGGTCGATCGCGGCCCTGTCCAACGTCATCCGTGGTCTGGTCTGGCTGGCCCCCGCACCCCTCAGCTATACCGTGGCGCCGGCCTATGCGGCCGATGGCAGCGCTGCCCCGTGGTTCGCCTATGTCGTACTGGCCAATTCCATCATGATCGTCCTGTCGCTCGTCTCGCTGCTGATGCTGGCGAAGGAGCGTGGCGAACTGCGGTACCGGCTCGCCTCCGAGCGCGATCCGCTGACCAATCTTGCCAACCGTCGCACCTTTGTCGCCCGCGCCCACCAGGTCCTGCGGGAGGAGAGCCCCGCGAGCTTGCTCCTGCTCGACATCGATCACTTCAAGTCAGTCAACGACACTCATGGCCACGCCGCCGGTGACCAGGTGCTGCTTGCCTTTTCCCGTGCGATCGATCAGCGCATGCCGAAAGGCTGGCTGTTTGCCCGGATTGGCGGCGAGGAATTCGCCTGTCTGATGCCGCGCATGAGTGCCATGCAAGCAGTCGCCGTTGCCGAAAACCTGCGGATTGCCATCGCGGATATGGTCATGCCTGCAAAGGCTGGCCTTCGAGTGACGGTCAGCATCGGCGTCAGCGAGGTATCCGAGCGCGGCATGGGGCTGGACACGCTTCTTGCGAGCGCCGACACGGCGCTCTACCAGGCGAAGGCTGATGGACGGAATTGCGTGCGTCTCTACGAGCCGGCTGCCCTGCTTGCGGAAACGGGCAAGTCCCTGGCCATCGGTGCTGCAGAGCCGCGTCGCTCGGTCGCTCGCAGCCGCCGGCGCAGTGCCTGATCACGCAAGCGCGCGGGGCAGGCGCAGGAGACCAAGAACCAGCGCGCATCCAATGATGATCACCGCTCCGCCGCAGAGCTGCAGGAAGGTGAGCGGCTCGTCGAGGATCAAGGCGCCGATCAGGACCGCCACCACCGTCACGACAAACTCCACGCTGATCGCAGCCGTCGCGCCGATGCTTTTGACCAGGCCGAAATAGAGCACGTAGGTGAGCGCGCTCATCAGCGCGGCGAGCGCAACGAGATAGAGATAATCCAGAGCGACGGGGACCCCTGGCACCGGCACGAACCACAGGAGCGGCAGCGTCAGCACGCCACCGGCAATGAACGAGCCCGTGGTCACCTCCCAGGGCCCGGTGCCGGACAGATGCCGGCTGGCATAATTGCTGCCGAAGGCGGCCGAGAAGGTCGAGCCGACCATGGCAGCGCAGCCCAGCAGGAAGGCACCCGTGACCGGCACGGCCGGGAAGCCGACGAGCATGATGATGCCGATGGTACCGAGAGCAAGCCCGAGCACGCGGGCCGGCGTGATCCGCTCGAGCCCCCAGAACTGGGCGATGACCATGGAGAAGAGGGGGATGGAGGCGACGAAGATCGCGGCCATGGCCGTGCCGATCAGCGGCGTCGCATAGGAAAGGCCGACCAGCTGTCCGGCGACCGTGGTGGCCCCCACCATCGTGAAATGCATCCAGCCCGCGCTGAAATCCAGCCTGCGTCGCATCAGGCGCGCGATCGCGTAGAGCAGGGCGCCCGCGATGAAGCATCGAAAGGTCACTGCGCCGATCCAGCCGAAGGCATCGACGACATGCAGCAACAGCAGGAAGGATAGGCCCCATGCCAGAGACAGATAGGCGTAGGCGGCGAAATCTCTGGGGGACATGCGCAGTCCTGACATTAAGCGACCTTTAGGCCGCAGGCATGGTCGAGGATGCCGTTATTCCGGCATCCGGTAGTCGACGATCTTGCCCTCACGGATGATGAAGAGCTTGCCCGTTTCCGTCTGGTCCGGGCCGACCAGCGGCAGCAGCTTGGCGGCAACTTCGGACGGATGCGGCAGGGTTTCGGGATCTTCGCCCGGCATGGCCTGCGCGCGCATGGCGGTGCGGGTCGCACCCGGGTCGACCGAGAGCACGCGCAGGGGCAGACGCTGGGTTTCCGCCGCCCACGTGCGAGCGAGCGCTTCGACGGCAGCCTTGGACGCAGAATAGGGCCCCCAGAACGGCTTGCATTTGTGAGCGGCACCCGACGACAGAATCAGGGCACGGCCCTGGTCGGACTTGACGAGGAGCGGCTCCAGCGAGCGGATCAGGCGCCAAGTCGCCGTGACGTTGATCGTCATGACCTTGTCGAAAACCTTCGCCTCGACATGGCCAATCGGTGCGATCACGCCCAGCACGCCGGCATTCAGCACCGCGATGTCAAGCTTGCCCCAGCGCTCGAAGATATGGCCGCCGAGCTGGTCGATGGCGGCCATGTCCGAGAGGTCGAAGGGCACGAGCGTTGCCGTTCCACCGACGGCCTTGATGGCGTCATCCAGGTCTTCGAGACCACCGACAGTCCGGGCACAGGCGATCACATGCGCGCCGGCCTTGGCCAGTTCGATCGCGGTGAAATAGCCGATGCCGCGCGAGGCGCCGGTGACGAGCGCAATCCGGCCCTTGAGGTCGATGGTCATGGTCTGTCCTGTCGTCTGGGCTCAGCCGTTTGCGGCGAGCATGCTTTCCTTGCGGCCCGGCTTCTCGCTTTCCTTGTCGACGAGGCGCGTCGGGTAGTCGCCGGTGAAGTAGTGGTCGGTGAACTGAGGGTTCTGCGGATCGCGCGGCTTGCCGCCGACGGCCATGTAGAGCCCGTCGATCGACAGGAAGGCGAGCGAGTCGGCGCCGATATATTTCGCCATCGCCGCTTCGTCTGCATATTGGTTGGCGAGCAGCTTGTCGCGGTCGGGCGTGTCGATGCCGTAGAAGTCGGGATGGAAGATCATCGGTGAGGCAACGCGGATGTGCACTTCCTTGGCGCCGGCATCGCGGATCATCTGAACGATCTTCAGCGAGGTCGTGCCGCGCACGAGGGAATCGTCGACCAGCACGACGCGCTTGCCCTCGATCATCGCCCGGTTCGCCGAGTGCTTCAGCTTCACGCCAAAGGCGCGGATCTGCTGCGTCGGCTCGATGAAGGTGCGCCCGACATAGTGGTTGCGGATGATGCCGTATTCAAAAGGAATGCCGCTTTGCTGAGCGTAACCGAGGGCAGCCGGTGTGCCGCCATCCGGAACGGGAACGATGACATCGGCTTCCACGGGCGATTCGATCGCCAGGTTCATGCCGGCATTCTTGCGGGTCGTGTAGACGTTACGGCCCGAAACCACCGAGTCCGGACGCGCGAAATAGACATATTCGAACAGGCAGACGCGCTCTGGCTGCGGCCGGGCCGGCATGCGGGATTCGATGGTCACGGAACCATCGGCCTGCGTTTCGCAGATGATCACTTCGCCATTCTTCACGTCACGCACGAACTTGGCGCCGATGATGTCGAGCGCACAGGTCTCCGAACAGAAGATCGGTTTGCCGTCGAGGTCGCCCATCACCAGCGGCCGGATACCGATCGGGTCGCGGGCGGCGATCAGCTTGGTGCGGGTGAGCGCGATCATCGCATAGCCACCCTCCATCTGGCGGATGGCATCGATGAAGCGGTCCGTGGTCGAGGCGTGGCGCGACCGCGCGATCAGATGCAGCACGACTTCGGTATCCGAGGTCGACTGGCAGATGGCACCGGTGGCAATGATCTGTCGGCGGAGCGTCAGTCCGTTGGTGAAGTTGCCATTATGGGCAATCGCAATGCCGCCTTCTTCGAGTTCGGCAAACAGCGGCTGCACGTTGCGCAATGCCACTTCGCCGGTCGTCGAGTAACGGGTATGGCCGATCGCCTGCGGGCCAGGCAGTTTCGCGATCGTCGCCGGGTTGGTGTAGTGGTCACCGACGAGGCCCATATGCTTTTCGGTGTAGAACTGGCGCCCGTCGAAGGAGACGATGCCGGCTGCCTCCTGGCCGCGGTGCTGCAAGGCATGCAGGCCGAGCGCCGTCAGTGTCGCGGCGTCCGGATGGCCGAGGATGCCGAACACACCGCATTCTTCGTGGAACTTGTCGTCCTGGCTGCCATACACGACATAGGAAGGGCTGATCTGCTTCATGGCGAGGGCCTTTGCTCCGGGGACAGATGCGGGTGTACTCTTTGAACAGGGAAGCCGCCGGTCTGTCCCGATCCGGCGGCGCTTGTCTCGTTTCAATCACGCGGCCTGAAGGCCGCGCGTTTGTCAGTTGGTCGGTGCCGGTGTGGCGGCGGCTGGCGCCTGATCGGCAGGCGCCTGGTCGGCCGGGGCCGTCTCGCCGCCGGTCGCAGCTTCGGGCTCTTCGCGGCCGAGGATGCGCTCGCGGATCTGCGGTTCGATATCCTGCGGCAGCACCGCTTCGAGTTTCAGCACGAGCGAATCCAGGAAGGGCTTCGACTTCGAATTGTTGACCCAGTCCGGGCGCTGGCGAACATCGATCAGCCAGTTCCAGAAGGCGACGGCAACGACCAGCAGCAGAAGGCCGCGAGCAGCGCCGAACAGGAAGCCCAGCGTCCGGTCGAGTGCGCCAATCCGGCTGTCGATGATGAAGTCGGCGATGCGCGAGGTGATGAAAGAGATGACGATCAGTGCGATCAGGAAGATGATGCCCGCGGCACCGGCCATCGCGATCCGCGGATCGTTCGTGTAGCTCATCAGATAGGGAACGAGCACCGGATAGAGGTAGTAGGCGGCAGCCACCGAGCCCGCCCAGCTCGCGATGGACAGCACTTCGCGCGAAAAGCCGCGAACCATCGCCAGCACCGCTGAAAACAGGACGACGCCGATGACGATACCGTCAAAGATTGTGATGGGCATAAATACCAACTCCCAGGCCGCCGGCACAGACCGGCATTGATGTCACTGCGATACCGCCGGAACGCGTGAGATCACGCGTCGGTCGGGATCAACCATCCTCCTGACCCGTGGGGGCTTTCAGCCGGGAACCGGCGATCCGCGCCACGAGATCGGGAAGGCTGTCCACTTCCCTCCATTTGCCCTTCGAACCCTTGGGGAGGTCCGGTGAGGCAGCCGGCAAGACCGCAGCGGAGAAACCAAGCTTTTCCGCCTCTTTCAGCCTCTGGGCCGTGTGGGCCACCGGCCTCACCGCCCCTGACAGGCTGACTTCGCCGAAATAGACGCAA